>CANPFO010000044.1 GCA_947573555.1 uncultured Clostridium sp.
ATTACAATTTTGGAGCAAAATGGAAAAATGGATTTATTGATTGGAGTACAAGTAATCCATTTAGAAATCAAGTATCAGCTTTTGCACTAAAAGCAACAAATGCAACATTTTCAAATATGAAATTTACTAATATAGTTGTATTAGGAAAGACTAGTGTTTCTGCAATGATTTTAGAAGATGAGAATTGTACTTATGAAAATATTCATATTGAAAAAGCGTATCTAAATGGTAGAAACTTTGGTAGTCAAATGGCAGCAATGGTTGCTGTTAAAACAGGCGGAAGTATTAAGAATTGTTATGTACAAGGAGAGATATATGGAAATGCTATACAAAATGGTGGGGTAGTGTCTTTAACCAAAGGAGATGTTACCATTGAAAATGTAATAGCCAATATGTATGTAAGTTGTGGTTCAGCAAGCAATGCAGCAACTTGGGGTGGATTTGTTGCCAAAGTAGGAGATGGAAATTTAACAGTTAAAAATTCAGCTATGATTCATAAACTAGAACAAAATGGCAATCCAATTAACAAGTTTATAGCAACTGTAGCAGAAGGAGCAGTAGCAACTTTCCAAAATTGCTATGAAAATGCAGAAGCAAATGGAATCGCAAGTGATACAATAGATGGTATTAAAACAGCTACCCAGGCAGAATTATTAAACAAAGAATTTTATACAAGTAAAATGCTTTTTGACAGCAATATTTGGAATTTAGACAATATTATAGAAGAAGACATAAGAAGTGTAGACAATAAGGTTGTGAAATTTATAACTTTTGGTCTAAAGGAGAAAAAAGCTGATTTATAAAAAGCAATAAGAGAAGTAACAAGCTTAATAGACTTCTAAAATGATTTTTGAAAAGAGATTTTGAAAATTTCAAAGTCTCTTTTTGCATATTGGAGCTTTAATTAGCTATTATTACTATTAAAAAATAATATATAGACATAAAGGAGAAGTATTATAAAAGATAATTTGAGAAAATGAGGATTAAATAATTTGAGATTTTGTAACATAATGGTTAGAAATATCACCTATATACAATGTTAATCTATTTAATTTGTATTGATATATGTATTTTCAAACTGTGTATTCTACATTTTACTATATATTATGATTTTTTAATTTAAATACAAAAAATATCAAAATTAAATGTTTGGAGAGGTTGACCAATTACCAAAATTATGTTATAATGGAAGTGTTATGTATATTATTTATTAAAAGAAAGAGAGGAATTATTTATGAAGTTTAAAAAACTCATTACAGGAATGCTATTAGTTGTAATTTTTATGACACAAATCAGTATCATTCCATTTAATAATTTTGTATATGCAGAAGATGTACAAGACAACACAAAATTTCATTATAAACAACTTGATGATGTAGCTAAAAAAGTATATGATGGAATTTATGAAATGTATAAGCAAGGCATTATGAAATCAGGGACAGAAAGTTTCGATCTTGCAAAAGATGATAAATATGTAACACAAGAACAACTTGAAAGTTACATGAAAGGGAATTTAGAATTAAAAAAGGCAATGAATGCAGCAAAATATGCATTCTATGTAGACTATCCAGAAATTTTTTACGTTAATTTCCCAAAGCTTAGTCTAAGAGTGACAAAAGATGGTGACAATAGATATCATGCTAATATTGGTTCAGGAAGCTTAAAAGATTATTACGTAGAAGGTTTTACAAGTACAGAACAAGTTGAAGGTGCAATCCAAGAATTTGATGCTTGTGTTGATAAAATTGTGGATGGAGCAAAAAATCTTGAGGTTGAACAAGGAAAAAATATTATTGTTGAACAAATAAAATATGTTCATAACGAAATTGTACATAATACATCTTATCGTTTAGAAAGTGATTGCACAGAAGGAAATGAAGGATTTATAGGAACACCTTATGGTGCACTTGTAAAAAAACAAGCTGTATGTGAAGGTTATGCAAGAGCATTTAAAACTATTTTAGATAAATTAGGAATTAATTGTATTTTAGTACAAGGGACTCATCAATCAGAAGGTTCAGCAGCTGTTCCACATATGTGGACTTATGTTGAAATAGAAGTTGATACAACTGCAAGAGCAATAGAAAAACGTTGGTATGCTGTAGATGTAACATTAGATGATCCTTTTTTAAGAAATACTAATATGGATATTGAAAATGTAGAATTCGAACCAGGAGATGACATTGTTGAAGGTTTCGAAAATACAAGATATTGTATGGTTGGAACAGAAACTATGAATCGTGAACACAAAGCAATCGAAAATGTAGAAGCAGCAGGAAATTATAAATTTAAATATCCAGAATTATACACAGAAGATTATGGTTTGGATAGTGTATACAATAAAGATGGATTGTTAGTAAAATATAAACAAGATGGAACAGAGACAGAAAATTATAAAGCAGGAGATTATTACATAAGCTATAATGGAAAAGGATATGAAGAAGCTTCAAAAGAAGGTAAATATATGATAATGAAATCATATTATTATTTACCAGGTGATGAACAATGGCAAATAAGTAAATGGGCTTATTTCTTACCAGATGTGTATGCTGGTGGATTTAAGGATTATGAAGACCATATTTATTTAATTATGCCAAATTCAGAATATGCTGAATTTGCAGTAACAACTTTAGCACCAGGAGATTATCAAAATGATCCAAAATATTTAGCATATCAAGGTGATGAATCTGATTTTGTAGCAAAAACTGAAAAATTATATAATCCAAGTGGAACTTATAAAGGTAGACCATATGTAAAAACACAAACACCTCCTGCAACAACAACAATTTCAATAGGTCCAACATATCATGTAGATGTTACATATGATGATGATTTAGTATTTGAAGAAGGTGTAACAGAAGTTGGAGTTAGAATGGAATCAACAGGTACAACAGGAGCAGAAAAATCTGAAATTACTAATTTAAAATTTGATGGAAAACGTAGAGTAACATTTGATTTTAAATTTAGTGAAATGTATGCAGATGATGGAGCAAATTATAGTGTTTATATTACAGGTTTAGTAGGGAAAAATAGTGGAAAAGAACCAATGCCAATAGTTTATGGTGGAATTCATGATATTGCATGTTCTTTCCGTATGAATGCAGCAAAAAATTGGGAAGTATTTGCAAAACCAACACTAATGGAAAATGAAGATCTTTCTTTAAATGGTTGGCAAACAAGTGATGGAAAATCAGTATCAGATAAATTAAGAAATAGAATTGCATTAGTTACAACTAGAACAACAAAAGCAGAAAATGATGCAATGAATAATTTGATGGAAAATGAATTACCTAACCAAGAATTAATTACAAGTCAAACTTATAATATATCATTAAATGTATGTAAAAAATATGTTGTAAAAACAGGACATAGATTAAGATTATCACTTGGATTTCCAGAAGGTTATGGACCAGATGATGCAGGAGTTACTTTTAAGGCATATCATTTTATGAGAGATGGCAATGGAAATGTAACAGGAGTAGAGGAAATTCCATGTGTTATAACACCTTATGGATTAATTATTACATGTGATTCTTTCAGTCCATTTGCTATTGCAGTAGTTGAAAGTGATGGAACAGTACCACAAAATAAATCAGTAATAGTATCAGCATCAGAAGGTGGAGTTATTACTGGAGCAAATAGAGAAGAAGGAAATATAATTACATTAGAAAATGGACAAACAAGAGACATTACAATAAAAGCAGATGATGGATATGAAATAGAAACATTAACTGTTTGTGGTGATGTAATAGACATAAAAGAAAAAACAGAAAAACAAGAAAAGACTATTACATTAAGATATGATGATATTAAAGATGGAAACAATATTGTAAATGCTACATTTGTTGCAAAATCAGTATTAGTTGCAGAAGAAGAAAACGGACAAGTTGCTGTTGAACCAGAAGTACAACCAGTACACATTAGCATACCAAGTGATAAAGCAGTAAGCTTAAATAAACAATTAATAATTAATTCTAATGTAGGAGAAACAGAAGGAACTGTTACATACCAATGGTATAAAGATGGTGTTAAACTAGAAGGAAAAACTAATAGAACATTAACAATAAATTCTGTAAAAGAGTCAGATGTAGGTAAATATACTGTAAAAGCTACAACAACAGTTGGAACAGTAAGCAAAGAAACAACAAGCAATGAGTGTGAAGTTACAGTTAGAGGATTTGAAGCAACTGCTACAATAAAAGATAGTAATATAAATCCACAAGAATTAGAACCAGGGGATGAATTTGAAGTAAGTTTTGATATTAATAACTTTATTAATATTGGAGATGGATTAGTTTCTTTAATGGGACAATTAGAATATGATGCTGATGTTCTAGAAAGAATAAGCATTACTGGTAATAATGGATGGAAACTAGATGCAAATTCTTTAAATAATACAAACTTTAAGTTTATAACAGATAATGATAACCGTGTAACACAACCTGGAGAAATATTTAAAGTTAAATTTAAAGTAAAAGAAAGTATTTCAGAAGAGACACCAACAATTGTTAAAATGAAAGGAATTTCAGCAAGTGGTGGATATGGTGTTATTCTAGCAGAAGATGCACAAATAGAATTGAAAGTTCAAATAGTAGAAAAAATAGAAAAAATTACTTCTGAGAAATATATTATTAGTAATAATGATAAAGACATTTCAAGAATTGCACCAGGTACAACAGTAGCTCAATTTAAGAATAATGTAAAAACAGAAAATGTAACTACAAATCCAGATATGGTATTTTTAGACAAAAAAGGAAATGTATTAGACGAAGATAGTATATTAGGAACTGGAATGACTGTTAAAATAGGAAAAACATTACAATATACTTTAGTTGTTACAGGAGATATTGACCAAGATATTGAAGATAGTGTAATTGGATTAAATGATTTGGCTAAATTAAAAATGCATTTAATTGATTATGAAGTATTAACAGGAATTAGTCTTAAAGCAGCAGATGCTGATGGAGATGGAGAAATAACAATTAATGATTTAGCTAGAATTAAACTAGTTTTAATAGGATTATTGAATATAGAATAGTATTTTTTAGCTGTCGTACCAAAATTTAATTTGGAATGGCAGCTAAATTAAATTTTGCCAAACATATTTACATGATCTAAAAAAGATGATATAATATAAATGTATATTAAAATAAATATTGAAAGGAAAATGGTATGAAGAAAGTAGTAATAACCAGTTTAATATTAGTAATTATGGCAATCTGTATGATTGGGAATGTTTATGCAGCTATTACTTGCAAAGTAAACTTGCAAACAACTAAAACAGAATTCAAGCAAAATGAGGAATTTGTAGTAGATGTTAAATTGTCTAATTTACAATCTAAGAAGGGAATTATTGCATTTGGAGCTACATTAGTATATGATAAAGAGAGTTTAACATTAGTAAAAATGGAAGGCAAAAACGGATGGGCTACACCTAGTTATAGTGAAGATAATGGCAAACTAGTTATGGAAAGAAACGGATTTGCAACTAAAGACGAAACATTATTCCAAATTACTTTTAAATTTAAAGAGGAAAGTAATAAAAATGTTTCAATAGCATTAAAATCTCTTGAAGTAGCAGATGGTAATGAAAGAAGCAAATTAGGTGACACAAGTATTACAATTAAAAAAGAAAGCCCAAATACTGATGTAGGTGGAAATAATGTTGTAGGTGGAAATAATGTTGTAGGTGGAAATAATGTTGTAGGTGGAAATAATACAGTAGAAGATGGAAATCAAAATATAGATATTACACCAACACCAAATCCAAAACCAGGTACAAATATAGGAAACAATCAAGTAGGAAAAGATAATTCTATTGCAAATACTAATATACCTAAAGCTGGAACAAATAATATTATAAGTTTAGTAATAGTTATTGCATTCATTACTCTAATTTCAACAATTTTATACATAAAAATAAGATTGATGGGTAAAGAATTTTAGTGAAATTATAAAAATAGAAAACTAGAAATTATATAAACATGATTTCTAGTTTTTTTATATTATATAATTTCTGAATAGCAATAAAAAAATAGTAAATATTAAAATTGTAAAGAAAATGTAATTGAAAAATAACATTTAAAATGATATACTATTACAATGATATACTATAAAAAAGAAAGGAGAAGAAATGAATTTCAAGATAACTGATAAAATAAAATATATAGGAGTTAATGACAGAACAATAGATTTATTTGAAAGCCAATATGCTGTGCCAAATGGAATATCTTATAATTCATATATTATTGAGGATGAAAAAACTGTTATAATGGATACTGTTGATAAACGAGCAACAAATGAATGGCTTGAGAATATAGAAAAATCATTAGGAAAAAAAGACATAGATTATCTAGTAATTTCACATTTAGAACCAGACCATTCTGCTAATATACAATTATTAGCACAAATGTACCCTAATATGCAAATTATATTAAATCAAAAAACTGAAAGTATGATGAATCAATTTTTCGATATAGATTTGAAAAATAGGTATATTATTGTAAAAGAAGGAGATATAATAGATATAGGATGCCATAAGTTACAATTTTTTATGGCGCCAATGGTGCATTGGCCAGAAGTAATGGTAACTTATGAACAAACTGAAAAAGTATTATTCACAGCGGATGGATTTGGAAAGTTTGGAACTTTAGATACAGAAGAAGAGTGGACTAAAGAAGCAAGAAGATATTACTTTAATATTGTAGGAAAATATGGAATGCAAGTTCAACAATTATTAAAAAAAGTATCAAGTTTAGACATTAAGATGATATGCCCATTGCATGGACCAATTTTAAAAGAGAATCTAGAGTATTATATAAATAAATATGATATATGGAGCAGTTATGAAGCAGAAGAGGAAGGTATACTAATTGCTTATAATTCAATACATGGAAATACTAGAAAAGCAGTTGAAAAATTGGAAAAAATTTTAAAAGAAGAAGGCTCAAATAAAATAATAGTAAAAGATTTATCAAGAGATGATATGTCAGAAATAGTCTCAGATGCATTTAAATATGATAAATTAATAATTGCTACTCCAACATATGATGCAGGACTTTTTCCAACAACAGAAAAATTTTTAAGACATTTGAAACACAAAAATTATCAAAATAGGAGAATTGGATTAATAGAAAATGGTTCGTGGGCACCTATGGCAGCAAAATGTATGAAAGATATAATAAAGGATTTTAAAAATATAATATTATGTGATACAATAGTGACTATAAAAAGTACATTAAATGATTCTTCAGAAAAATTGGTTAGAAGTTTAGTTAATGAAATTTTAAGTAAGTAGTAGGAGGTGATAAATATGAAATATGAATGTACAGCTTGTGGATATATATATGATGATTCTGTAGAAGAAGTAAAATTTGAAGATTTACCAGATGATTGGGTATGTCCTTTGTGTGGTGTTGGAAAAGACATGTTTGTAAAGGTAGAAGAGTAAATATTTTAGAAATTAGTAGAATGAAAACAGTAAAATAGGAGGAATATATGAAAAAGGCAGTAAATATAAGTTTAATTTTAGTAATATTAATAATTTGTATAATGGGAAATGTATATGCAGCAATTAATTGTAAAATAAGTATGCATACTCCTAAAAATGAATTCAAACAAGGTGAAGAATTTGTAGTAGATGTTAAGTTGTCTAATTTACAATCTGAAAGAGGAATTATTGCATTTGGAGCCACACTAGAATATGATAAACAAAGCTTAACATTAGTGAAGATGGAAGGCAAGAATGGATGGTCAACACCTAGTTATAGCGAAGTAAATGGAAAATTAGTTATGGAAAGAAATGGATTTGCAACTAAAGACGAAACATTATTCCAAATTACTTTTAAGTTTAATGAAAAAAGTGATAAAAATGTTTTAATTACTTTGAAAAATCTTGAAGTTGCAGATGGTAACGAAAGAAGTAAATTAGGTGAAACAAGTATTACAATAAAAGGAAAAAATCAAGGAACTGATGTAGGAGAAGATAATAAACCAAGTAATAATAATTCAGGGAATAATAAACCAGGTAATAATAACTCAGGTAATAATAACTTAGGTAATAATAAACCAGGGGATAATAACCCAGAAGATAATAATACAACAGAAGATGAAAATCAAAATACAAATGTAACTCCAATACCAAATCCAAACACAAATACAGAAAAAAATACAGTTATAAAAGATAATTCTGTTTCAGATACAAAAATACCTAATTCAGGAAATAATTATAGATTTATATTAATTTTATTAGCTGTAGTTCTTATTTTTGTAATTGTATTAATATTAAGATCAAAAAAAATTCGCAGAAGATAGAAGGAGAAAGGAATAAGCCTAGATATACAGTTGTATGTCTAGGCTTAAATTATATTTATGAATTGTATCTGGTAATAAATTCTTCAATAAATGATTTGTAAGAACGTTTTGGAACTGTTATGTGCTTATCAGAAAAGAAATGTTCCTTAAAATAAACAAGGATACAGTTATCTTTTTTAGACAAAGAAATTATTTTGTAATGTGCAAAAGTAATGTAACCTAATTTCTTTGTTGCAATAAAAACGTCATCTCCTATAGTTAATTCGATAGTCTCATGAGTATATACTTGACCTTTTGAAAAAGTGCGGATACACAATATATTTGTATTTGTGTTAGAAATCATTAACCGTTTGTGAATTATTTTCGTTGAATACATAGTTCTTATGTTAGAATTATCTGTAGTTATTGTAAATCTGTTATCTCTTGTTGGAGTTTCCTTTAAATCATTTTTTATTACTCTTGGAGTCCAGTTTCCCATAATATATTCTCCTTTTTATTCAATACGAATGTCAATAAAAAAGTTACATAACTATTATATCATATTTAAATTTATTTGTAAAATTTTCTAATTTTCGTATAATTTTTTAGCTAAACTGTAATAATTTTTGCTTAATTAAAGTAATAAATTATTTGTAAATGTAATAAAATTAATTGATCATAAAGAAAAAAGAGAGGATAAAATAATGTTAGTGGAAAAAGATTTGTGCCAGTTTCAGGTTAAAGATATTGTAGTGGAAGTAAAATATTCAAATAATAAAAAAATTGATGAATGTATGCTAAACATTTTAAAGAAAAAAAGTAATGCAAGTTAATTTATTAACATTTTATATATTTTAGGATGGAGTGATAAGTAGTGGCTGGAAGACAATCTAAATATGCTTCAAAAGTCTCAAAAGTAGAAGAAAATAAGCTTTGGTCAGTTGCATTATATATAAGACTATCACAAGAAGATAGCGATAATGGAGAAGATAAGCTTGAAAGTAATAGTATAATAAGTCAGAAACAATTATTAAGTGAATTTATTCAAGAGCATACAGATTTAATTATATATGACACTTATGTAGATGATGGCTATACAGGTACAGACTTTAATAGACCAGGATTTCAAAAGTTATTAGATGATATGAGAAATGGAAATATTAATTGTGTTTTAGTTAAGGACTTATCAAGACTTGGAAGAAATTATATAGAGGTAGGTAATTATATAGAGCAGATATTTCCATTATTTAATATTAGATTTATTTCTATAAATGATAATATAGATAGTTTTAATAATCCTGCAAGTACTAATACGATATTAGTGCCATTTAAGAATTTAATAAATGACGAATATGCAAGAGATACATCAATAAAAATAAAATCAGCATTAAATGGAAGAAAAAGGAGGCGGAGAGTTTGTTGGTGCCTTTCCATCATATGGATATATAAAAAAACCAGGAGATAATCATAAGCTTATAGTTGATGAAGAAGCAGCACAAATTGTTAGGAAGATTTTTGAATGGAAGGTAAAAGATGGATTAGGAAACTTAACAATTTGCCATAAATTGAATAATATGGGAATTTTAAATCCAACAGGATACAAAAAGAAAAAGCTAAAACAAAATTATAATAATTCTCAAATATCTCAAGAAGATTATTCATGGGGACCATCTACAGTTAGAAATATTTTAAAAAATGATATTTATATTGGAAATGTTACACAGGGTAAAAGAAGAGTAAAAAGCTACAAGGTACATAAAGTTGAACAAGTGCCAGAAGAAGAATGGATTACTGTCGAGAATATGCATGAACCAATTATAGATAAAGAATTGTTTAAAAAAGCACAAGAATTGAGAAAAATTGATACTAGAGTGCAAAGTAGTGGAAATTTAAGTATGTGGGCAGGAATTTTGAAATGTGCAGATTGCAAAAGAGCAATGCATAAAAGATATTGTACAAATAAAAGTGGAAAGTCATATGAATATTACATATGTAGTACATATAAGAAAAAATCAAATAAATTATGTACAAAGCATACCATAAAATTAGAAGATTTGGAAAGTGCAGTATTAACAACAGTTAAACAGCATATAGAATTAATGGCAAATATTGAGGAAATAGTGCAACAAACTAAAGATAATTTAAGAATGCCTAAAAGTGAAAGTATAGAAAATATTAAAGAAGAGAAAGAAAAAGAAATAAAAAAGTTGAATGATTTAAAAAGATGCTTATATGAAGATTGGAAAAATTCTTATATTACAAAAGAAGAATATTTAGAATATAAACGAAAATATGAACAGGATATAAATAAAAAAAATCAAATTATTGTAAATTTGAATAATAATAAACTAGAAGATGAGGAATGTGTCAATAATAATAACATGTGGATAGAGAATTTTAAAGTACATAAAAATATAGATAAATTAGATAGAGATATTATAACAGAACTAATTGATTGTATAGAGATTCATGAAGATAAGAGGATAACTGTTTATTTTAAGTTTCAAAAAGTTATACAATGATGTTAAATTAAGATTAGTGATAATTTCATATTAATATTTTAGTCAAAAACATAGCTGGGGTCTACCATTGGGTCTTTGACTTCAAATATTAATATGAAATTATCACTAATCTTAATTTAATATCATTGCATAATTTAAATACATTACATATAAAATTATTATTCAACTTTGCCACATGCAATTTTTGTTCCAGAATTTCCGACTTGGCTGAGTAGTAAAGTCATCTGGAGAGTCATGAATGATTATAACTTTACCTATTATATCTTTTATTTTAAATTTGTTTACTAAAACTTTCATATGCATTTGTTAGCTGATTTTGGTAGTCCATTTATTTTCGCTGTAACTAATACACCAGATTTTGTTTCTTTAAATGTAACAGTTCCATCAATTTTGGGATGTTTTTTCCCTCCTTTTATATGTGCTGTTGCACTGTTAAAAATATTTAAAAACATTATAAACACCTCTAATAATATTATATTCAATAATTTAAAATAAGTAATGATTAAAGAAAATTTAAGTCTTGATATTTTTTAGGGATATACTTAAAAAATACTAAAACTTAAAAGAAAAAATATGTACATTAATATTATAGAATGTTATAATAATTGACATAGGAGATAGGATATGGGAAAGAGACGAACTAAAAATAAAAAAATGAAAATGCAGCAGCTATTGTTCTCATTAATAATAGCAGTTTTTTTAGTTGGAATAGAGTTTGTATTTAATGGTATAGAAGAAAGAAAAGCACAAAATAATATTCCTACATTTGCAAGTTTAGAAGAGATACCAGAGTATTCAGGAAATATTTATATTTGCATAAATAATAATATTCCATACTTTAAAGATAGTGAATACATTACTGAAAGTTTTGAAATGTATAGTAATTTAGATGAGCTAGGTAGGTGTGGAGTAGCATATGCTAATATATGTAAAGAGATAATGCCAACAGAAACAAGAAAACCTATTGATGAAGTAAAGCCAACAGGGTGGATACAAAAAAAATATAACGGAGAATATTTGTATAATAGATGTCATTTAATAGGGCATCAGTTGGCAGGAGAAGATGCAAATAAGTTGAACTTGATTACAGGTACAAGATATTTTAATGTTAATCGGTATGTTACCTTTTGAAAATAATATAGCTGAATATATAAGTAAAAATCAGAATAATCACGTTTTGTATAGAGTGACTCCTATATTCAAGGGACAAAATAAATTAGCAAGTGGAGTGCAAATGGAGGCATATTCTGTTGAAGATAGCGGCAAGGGGGTTTGCTTCAACGTTTTTATTTATAATGTTCAGCCAGGTATTAATATTGATTATGCAACAGGAAAGAGTTCTCAAAATTAAAAATCTTTTACAATTAAAGGAGGAAGGTATTTATTGAAATTGGAGATATTTAATAATTTGATTAATAACGCAAAAGATAATAAGTTCGTCCAGAATTTTATGAAAGAATTATCTGATTATTTAGAAAATTTAAATAATGGAGAAAAAGATACAAAAGGGATAATTAATGATTCAAATAATAAATATAGAGAAGAAGATTGTTTATATCAAGTAGTTGAACTTACTAAAAATGGTGTATATTTACAAAATACAAATAATAATAAAGTTTTTAAGGAAACAAATATGCCAAAAGAATTAATGGACAAGATTGGAAATGATTATATTTTAAGATATAAAAATGGAGAATATTTTTATGAAGAACAATTGACTGATAAATTTTTTAATAAATTAGTAGATATAAATGAATATCAAGATATACAAGAGAATTTTATAAAAGAGAGTAATATAGATAAAATTGATTCTAATATGCGTTATAATATCAAATATCAAGAAAGTGATTATACAATATTGGAGTATGATGGTGGAAAAACATTGAAAGTTCCAAATGAACTAATACCATTTTTTGTGGATATTACATCTATTTTGTATTATGAGGATGGAAAATTTCAAAAGAACTTCTCTAATATATAGATTCTAAATGATATGAAAGAAGCCTAACTATACAATAGTACAGTTAGGCTTAGATATTATTTTATAAGCTTAAGTAATTTTTATATATTATGTCTACAAATAAAATCTTTAACAAAGGATTTATAGGATGGTTTAAGAAGATTAAGTTTATTGTTATCACCATTATAAATCCTGCAGTGAAAGATTAGTTTACAGTTGTTCTCTAAATCTAAAGATATCATCTGGTAATGTGCAAAGGTGATGTACTGGGGTTTCTTTGTAGCAATATAAATATCATCACCTATATGCAGTTCTATATTACCGCTAGTGTATTCCACTCCATTTGAGTAAATACAAATAGACTTAAAAAATGTCTGCGAAAGAGAGAGAATTAGCTTATTCCCATACTTGTTAGCGAAAAACATTGTGCAAACTATATAATCTGTAGGATATGTTGACTGGGGAATGATAACTGGTTTAGACTTTTTTAAATGGCTTACATTCAAGCTCTTTACACCCACTATAGAATGATCTAAAACAAATCCAATAAAATTGTCTTCTGTTTTAAGAGATTCTTCTTTTTGGGTATCGGCTACTGCGTTTTGCCGGTTAGCAGCTAATTGTTCCTTAATCCGATTAAAGACAATAGGATGCTTTGATAATGTTGTTTTAATCATCGGATAAGATAAACCTGTTGCTTTTTCAAGATCTTTTATGGATTTTGCTGTTTTAGCAGCCTCTTTAAGCCTAGAGCAATCAATTTCGATTTCTTTCTGTGTTCTTTTTCCTCTAAACATATGATGTCTCTCCTTTTGAAAATAAATTATTTTCGGGTAACTATACTTAAACTTTATCTCCTTTCTTTGCTCAATATGAGCTTTTACTTTTAATACAAAGTTAACATAAGCAATTGTATCATGAATAATTTCTATTGTAAATAGTTTATTTAAGTTTTTGTATTTTCTTACAATGAGTTTCTTGAAATTCTTCCTAATAGTACCTAAAATTAATAAAGATTGCTTGATTGGAATGAAAAATAGAAGTTGTAAAATAAAAAAATAAGTAACGTTCACGGGAAAAAATTATTAATGTATCTTTTTCAAAAACTTTTCGGCTCAATACATAAATCAAAAACTTCTAAAATTAGTTTATGGCACCCTTCCATTTCGCTACGCTCATGAACTCTTTCCATAAACTAATTAAGAAGTTTTAAATTTATTCCAGTCACATTCAAAGTTTTATCAAAAGATACATTAATAATTTTTTAGCCTGAGTGAAAAATGCTTATTTTTTTATACTACAACTTCTTTTTGAATGGAATGAACAAAATCTTTATTAATTTTAGGTACTATTAGGAAGAATTTCAAGAAACTCATTGTAAG
>CANPFO010000045.1 GCA_947573555.1 uncultured Clostridium sp.
AATGTATGGGTAAATATCAGAAGTGGTGTTTCCCACAAAAAGTTTATGCAATGGAATATATAAGCAAAGTTGACTTTTTATGTAAAATAAAGTATAATATAAATAGATTAAGTGCTAAATGCCTTTATCTAGTAAACCTCGCGTTTACTGTTACACCTGTCAACTTAGTAAAAAAATTTTTGGAGGTAAGAAAGATGGAAAATATGGGTATCCAGAAACTGATAGAAGAGTTGAAAAGACTCAATCCCAGCATCGATGTTTGCTTCAAGGCAGACATATACCCCGCAATCATCATCGTAGGGTGTTCTGATTGTGCTCAGCTTAATCTTCCAGCAGGATACTACTGCAATGGTAAGAATGGGCTGACAAACAAGCACAATACTACATCTGGTCAGTATGAAAGTTTTGAGCTGATGACCAGATACGAATACCTTGCAATGCTGGCGTAACAGTTTGTCCCCATTGGTTTTTAATCAATGGGGACTTTTTCATTATAACTATTATGATATAAATATATAAAAAATTTATATTATTATTGCAATTCTATATTAATTTATATATAATTAATTCATAATTTTGAAAGAGAATAAAAAGTTCGTAACCTGTTAGAATACTGCACCATTTAAAAGAAAGATTGCTTGAAATAGCGAGTTAAAGAAATTAAAAATTGAGCATATTATCATTATTTTATCCATTTGAATGTGAGGGATTATCAGTGGCAGCAAAAGAATTGGCAAATTATATTGATACCAATATGTACCAATATGAAAAAATTATTCTTCATGGTTGTTCAAAGTGTGGAAGTTGTTTTATTGAGGCAACAAAGTGGTTAAAAAGGAAAGTTACAGTTGTTAGTGTATCAGCACCATTAAATAGTCGAGGAACTCCTATAGCTAATAGGAAAGAATTTGATGCTCGGCTAAATTGGTTAGAAAAAATATTTTTTCATAAGATATTATTCCTAGAAAGAGTCAAATTCCTAAAGAGAAACCATTTATAGAAATCTCATTAACTCATGCAAGTTCTATGAAGTATAGTGTTCGGTTTGTGAAATATTTTCTGTAAGGGATTACAAAGGTAAAGAATTTCTCTGTAATAGGGATTTCTAATTCAGTTAGCACGAAATTTCAAAGATACAGCCCCCTCTCTTTTATTAAGAAAGTAGAGGGGCTATATTTTTAGTTTAGCTTGTTTTATTTGTTTTTTAGGGTACTATAACATAAGGGTACTATATAATGCTTTATGTAAAATTATAGGCGATTTTCAAAAATTAATGAAGAAAAATATTATAAAAAAGCTTTAAATAAAATTATATTTATGTTATTATCATAAAGAAAAAAATTTATGAAAAAGAGAAAGAAAAAGATGAAAAGAATAAAAAAGATAATATTAAATTTTATACTTTTTATAATACTATTAATAATAACATTTCATGTAATATTTAAGCAACAAAGTATAGAAGAAATAATGGATACAATAAAAAATGTAAATGGGCAATTTGTATTAATTGCAATAGGAAGTATGATAATATATGTAATATGTGAGGCTATAAATATAAGAAGAACATTAATTGCATTAGAAGAAAGAATAACTATACTAAGTAGTATAAAATATGCATTAATAGGATTTTTCTTTAGTGGAATAACTCCAGCAGCGAGTGGAGGACAGCCAATGCAAGTATATTATATGTATAGAGACAATATTTCTGTAGCTAATTCAACATTAGCGCTATTAATAAACCTAAGCTGTACACAAATTGCAACAATTTCAATTGCTTTAATAAGTGTAATATTTAATTATCAATTTTTAAATAAATTAATGGTAATTTTATTTATAATAGGCATTCTATTAAATGCAAGTGCCTTATCATTATTATTAATAGCTATATTTTCTAAAAAATTAATTAACGTATTAATAAATTTTGTAATTAAAGTTATGGAAAAATTAAGAATAAAGAATATAGAAGAAAAAATAAATAAATTAGAAGCTGAAGTAGCAAAGTATCAAAATAGCAGTATATATATCAAAAACAATAGAACGATAATTCTAAAAACAGTAATAACTACATTTATTCAATTTATTGCATTCTATAGTGTATCATATTGGGTTTATCGTTCATTTGGATTAAATGAATATAATATAATAAAAATATTGTTATTACAAGCAATTTTATATGCAACTGTGTCAGGAATACCTTCACCAGGATCAATAGGAGTCACAGAAGGAGGGTATATTGCGATATTTTCATATATATATACCAGCAATATGATAAATAGTGCAATGCTGCTAAATAGAGCTATAAATTTCTATTTTTTAATAATATTTAGTGGAATTGTTACATTAATAAATATATTTAAAAGTCAAAAAATGTTGAAAAAAGAAAAATAATAAGATATAATAAAAAAGGATAAAAAATAAATTAGGGGAAAATTATGAATTTATTACTATGTGGGAATGAAAAAGTATTTGATGGAGCACTTACTGAGCTTATATCTATAATGAATAAAACTAAAGAGACAATAAATTGTTATATATTTACAATGGATTTAACTAGAATAAAACCAGAATATAAATCAATAAGTGATGAACAGATAGAATTTTTGAAAGAAGTAGTAAAAAGCAAAAATGTAAATAATGAAGTGCAAAAAGTTGATGTTACAGATATATATGAAAAAGAATTTGGTCATTGCAAGAATGAAAATGCGTATTGTACACCATATACACTATTAAGATTATTAGCAGATTTAGTTCCAGATATGCCTGAAAAATTATTGTATTTGGATATTGATATGATGGCTGCAAATGATATTGCTCAATTGTATAATATAGACATATCTGATTATGAATTTGCGGCAGTAAGAGAAAAATATGGATGTTTATTTATATGGCCAGATTATATAAATGCAGGAATGCTATTATTAAATATGAAAAAAATAAAAGAAACAAAGCTTTTAGAAAAAGCGAGATATTTAATAAAAAATAAAAAAATGCTATTCGCAGACCAAGATGCAATTTATAGATCTGCTACTAAAAAACTATTATTGCCAAGGATATATAATGAACAATCAAGTTTTAATAGAAAAGATACAATTATATGTCATTTTTGTAAGAGACTATTGTTATTTCCATATCCACGTACAGAAAATTTTAAACAATGGCAAATTGAACAAGTACATAAAGTTTTAAAATGTTATGCATTTGATGATGATCTAAATGAATATATAGAATTAAAGAAAAAATATGAATCAAAAAAAGGAGAAAAAATATATGAATAACATAAAAGAAATACCAATATTCTTTGCAATAGATGATGGATATACACCATTTTTAGCAGTTGCCATTCAATCATTAATAGATAATGCAAATAAAGAAAATAAATATTTAATAAAAATTTTACATACAAATGTACAAAAAGAACATATGGAACAAATTAAAAAATATGAATCTGAAAATATAAGTATAGAATTTGTAGATTTAAGCTATTATGTAGAAAAAGTAAAAGATAAATTGTATACACGTGATTACTATACAAACACAACATATTTTAGGTTATTTTTACCAGAATTATATCCTCAATATGATAAAGTTTTATATTTAGATAGTGATATTATAGTATTAGGAGATATATCAGAATTATATAATACAGATATGGGAACAAATTTAGTAGCAGCTGCACCTGATGATATAATTCAAAACATTAAAGTATTTCAAGATTATGCAGAATTAGTAGTAGGAGTTGCAAAATATCAACATTATTTTAATGCAGGTGTATTATTGATGAATTTAGACGAATTGAGAAAATTCAAGTTCCAAGAAAAATTCTTATATTTGTTAGAAAAAGTGAAATTTTCAGTAGCTCAAGACCAAGACTATTTGAATAGACTATGTAAAGGAAGAACAACATTAGTAAGCCATGATTGGAATGTACTGCCATATGTAAATGAAGAAACAAAACCAGAAGATATAAAATTAATACATTATAATTTTGCATATAAACCATGGCACTTTGAAGATGTTACATATAATGAATATTTTTGGGAATATGCTAAAAAAACAGAATTTTATGAAGAAATAATGAAAGTAAGAGAAAGTTATACAGAAGAAGAAAAATTTAAAGACAAAGAAGCAGAAAAAGGATTAGTAGAGCTTGCAACAAAAGAAAATTCATGTGCAGGTGATGATAGAAAATATAGGAGATAGTTTATGAAAGAACGAAAAGAACAAATTATACCAAAAGCTCAAGACAGACTAGAAGTATTAAAGAAAATAGAATTGTTAGAAAAGCAAGGGAAATTTGACGTAGATGCAGAAGATGATCCACCAACTATTGTTTTAACACCTGAAAACATAGATTATTTAAGAATAAAAATGACAAGTAAACTTAAAAGAGTATTTGCTAATAAAGTTGGAGAAAAATTCTTAGATGATTTATTAAAAAATAATAAATTGATTATAAAAGAAATAAGAGGCATTGAAAACTTAAGTAAAGTTGAAAGTGGAGCAATGATAACATGTAATCACTTTAATCCATTTGACTGCTTTACAATAGAAAAAGTTTTTAGAATATCAGGGCAATCAGAAACAAAAAAATTATACAAAGTAATTAGAGAAGGAAATTATACAAATTTTCCAGGACTATATGGATTTTTATTTAGAAACTGTGATACATTACCATTAAGTTCTAATAAGAGAACAATGGTAGAATTTATGAAAGCAGTTGATATATTATTACAAAAAGGTGAATTTATATTAATATATCCTGAACAAAGCTTATGGTGGAATTATAGAAAACCAAAGCCACTAAAACATGGAGCATTTAAATTAGCTACAAGAAATAATGTTCCAGTAATACCAATATTTATAACTATGAGAGATAGTAATATTATTGGAGAAGATGGATTTTATGTACAAGAATATATTGTAAATATAAGTGAACCTATTTATCCAGATAAAAACTTAGATTCAAAAGAGAATATGGAAAAAATGTTGGAAAAGAATTATGAAGTCTGGAAAAAAATATATGAAGATTTTTATGGTGTTCCACTAGAGTACACAACAGTGAAAGAGGAATCAAAAGTATGAATAAGGAAGAGATAAAAACAATATATTATGAAGATGAATTGAATGATGAATTTTCAGAAGCAAAAATTATTCCTAGAAAGATAGACGAAAATTATAAGTATATACATAAAAATATTATATGGAATACTTGCGCATTTTTAGTACAAAATGTGCTAAGTATTCCTATTAAATATTTATATGCAAAAATAAAATTTAAAGTAAAATATATGGGAAAAGAAAAACTAAAACAATATAAAAAAGAAGGATATTTTATATATGGAAATCATACTCAAAGTTTTGCAGATACATTTTTAATAAGTAATGCAGTATTTCCTAAAATAAATTATTTAATTGTAAATCCTGAAAATGTATCAATGAAGTTCTTAAATACTCTTGTAGAAATGCTTGGCGCAATTCCAATTCCTAGTAATAAGGAAGCAATGAAGAATTTTTTAGAAACAATTGAAAAAAGAATAAATAAAGGATATTCAATTACAATTTTTCCAGAAGCGCATATATGGCCATATTATACAAAAATAAGACCATTTAAATCAGTATCATTTAAATATCCAATAAAATTGCAGAAACCAGCATTTTGTATGACAAATACATATCAAAGTTATGGAAAAAATAAAGATAAAGTAAAAATTGTATCTTATATAGATGGACCATTTTTCCCTGATAAAAACTTATCTATGAAAGAACAACAGGAAAATTTGAGAAATAAAATATATAATGCAATGATGGAAAGAAGTAAAAATTCTAACATTGAAGTTATTAAATATGTGAGAAAATGAGACACTTGGGACAGGTTTTGTTTGTCTCACTTTTTTTGATGATTTTTGTCACTTTTTGGTAATAGAGGATTAACCAACTTGTCCATTCCTATTACCAAAAAGTGACAAAAATCATCAAAAAAAGTGAGACAAACAAAACCTGTCCCAAGTGTCTCATTTTTTATAATTTCTGCAATATTTATTAACACAACAAATATCACACTTAGGTTTTCTTGCAATACATGTGTTTCTACCATGCCAAACCAATAAATGATTGATATCTTTTAAGTATTCTTTTGGAAAAATTTTTAATAAATCTTGTTCTATTTTTGAAGGGTCAGATTCATTAGATAAGCCAATTAAGTTCGAAATTCTTTTAGCGTGAGTATCAACTGCAATACCATTTGCAATTCCAAAAGCTTCAAGCATAATAACATTAGCTGATTTTCGTCCAACACCAGCTAAACTTTGTAAGTCTTCCATGTTCTTAGGAACTTCACTATTAAATTTTTCTATAACTTGTTTTGCACATAATTTAATATTTTTGGCTTTATTTTTATAAAATCCACAAGGGTGAATAATATTTTCTAATTCTTCGATATCTATGTTTGCAAAATCTTGGATTGTCTTACATCGTGAAAAAAGAGATGGAGTTGTTTTGTTAACTCTTTCGTCAGTGCATTGAGCTGACAACATTACGGCAACCACTATTTGAAAAGGTGTTTTGAAGTCTAAACTGCAAGTTGCATCTGGATAAGATTCTTTTAAAAGTTTTACAAAATTATTAATATCATTTTTTTTCATTTTAAATAGTATTCCTTTCTTTATAAAAGAGTATATGAATATATTATAAAAGTTTATATAATAAAAATCAATATTAAAAAAGATAATAAAAGTAAGGGACATAGAACATAAAAAGTACCAAGTGCTAAATTGTAGGTTGCTTTTGTGGTATTATAAAATTATTTACATAAGAGGAACAATAGAATATTTAAATTAATATAATATATAAAAACAATAAGGAGGTAATAATATGTTTAAATTATTTAAGAAAACAATAGGCGTTGTTTTAATAGGACTAGGATTAGGAATTTTATTAGTATTATTGCTTCCACTTACAGGTTGGCTATTTATAATAGGAGTTTCCTTGGCATGCATTGGATTAATGTGGCTAGCTTGTTGAAAAAGGAGGGTACATATGACTATAGTTGTAAAAAAAGTTCCAAAATGTTTAAGAGGAATTGTTAAATTTATTTTTGGAATAAAAGATTAGGCAAAAACAGAATAAACTAAAAGTACTGAAAAAGTGGAGGGTTAATGGAGTAAAGTTCTTCAAATCCTTCTTTTTTTGCCCTAATATCTCTTAAACTTTTCAAACTTCATATTACTATATTTTACTATAGAATATAAGAGATGATGAGAATCAAAAAAAGAAGGATTTGAAGAACTTTGCTCCATTAACCCTCCGATTTTTAGTATTTTTAACTTATGCTCTTTTTATTTTTCCATCTTTTAAACATTTTGCACAAACGTGAATTCTTTTAGCTTCACCATTTTCCATTATAGCTTTAACACTTCTTAAATTTGGTTTCCAAGTTCTTGGACTTCTTTTACTTATGTGTGAACGAGTTATGCTAAGTCTATTTCCATTATTTTGTGCTTTTCCACAAACTGCACATTTAGCCATTATTTTGCACCTCCTAATTAAAAAATAAATTGACTGTTAATAAGTTTATCACAAAAAAATGAAAAAAACAAGTATTTTTTTAAAAATATAAAAAAAACCTTGCAAAATAGGAAAAACATGGTATAATATAAAAGCTATAAACTTAAAAGTTATTTATAAATTATAATGACTAAAAGGAAAGGATTGAATAAACAATGAAATGTAAAGTAGAAAAAACAGAAAATGCAAATGAAGTAAAATTAGAATTAACAATTGAAGCTAAGAAATTTGAAGAAGCTATAAAAAAAGTATATTTTCAAAGTGCAAAATATTTTAATATACCAGGATTTAGAAAAGGTAAAGCTCCAATGAATATAGTAGAAAAATATTATGGCAAAGAAATATTTTATGAAGATGCATTTAATGAAGTAGTACCAGCAGAATTAGAAGAAGCATTAAAAGAAAATAATATAGAAGTAGTAAGCAAAGCAGATATAGATGTTAAACAAATAGAAAAAGGAAAAGATTTAATATTTACAGCAGTATTCCAAACAAAACCAGAAGTAGAACTTGGAAAATATAAAGGTATAGAAGTATCAAAAATTGAGTATACTGTATCAGATGAAGATGTAAACCATGAATTATCACATATGCAAGAACATAATTCTAGATTGATATCAGTAGAAGATAGAGCAGTAGAGAAGTCTGATATAGCTGTTATAGACTTTGAAGGATTTGTAGATGGAAAAGCATTTGAAGGTGGAAAAGCAGAAAAACATGAATTGGAAATAGGAAGCAATACATTTATACCAGGATTTGAAGACCAAATTATAGGAATGAAGAATGATGAAGAAAAAGACATAAATGTAAAATTTCCAGAAGAATATTTTTCAAAAGACTTAGCTGGAAAAGATGCAATATTCAAAGTAAAACTACATGAAATAAAGAAAAAAGAATTACCAACATTAGATGATGAATTTGCAAAAGATGTAAGCGGATTTGATACATTAGAAGAATTAAAGAAAAGCATCAAAGAAAAAATGGAAAAAGATAATGAACAAAAACAAAAATATGAAACAGAAGATGCTGTAATTAAAGCTGTATGTGAAAATATAAAAGTAGAAATTCCATCAGGAATGATTGAAACAGAAACAGAAGACATGTTAAAAAATGTTGAAAATAGATTAGCATATCAAGGACTAAAATTAGAACAATACCTTCAAATGATGGGAAAAACAGCTGAAGAAGTTAAAAAAGAATATGAACCTCAAGCACTAGAATCTATAAAGTCAAGATTAATGTTAGAAGCAGTTATAAAAGCTGAAAAAATAGAGGCAACAGAAGAAGAAATAGTTGATAAAATGAAAGAAATGGCTAAGAATTATGGAAAAGCAGATGATGAAGGATTCTTAAAAAATGAAAACGTTAAAAAATACATAAAAAACGGAATTGAATCTGAAAAAGCCTTAGAATTTTTAGTGAAAAATGCAAAAATAAAATAAGATAATGAAATGAGTTGGGGTGAAATAAATATGTATATTCATGCCAACTTTTTTATTAAGAACTAAAGCTAAGTTAAATTAAAAATGATGTCAGAGGCTTATAGTCTTAAATTTACTGACATACATAAAGAGGAGGATAAAAATGTTAGAAAAAAATAGTTTAGTACCATATGTAATAGAACAAACAAGTAAGGGTGAAAGATCATATGATATTTTTTCAAGATTATTAAAAGACAGAATAATATTTTTAGGAGAAGATGTAAATGCTACATCAGCAAGTTTAGTAATAGCACAATTATTATTTTTAGAATCAGAAGATCCAGATAAAGAAATCTTTCTTTATATTAACTCACCAGGGGGATCTATTACAGATGGAATGGGAATAGTAGATACAATGAATTATATAAAATGCCCAGTAACAACAATATGTGTAGGTTTAGCAGCAAGTTTTGGAGCAGTTTTATTAGCAAATGGAGAAAAAGGAAAAAGATTTGCAACACCAAACTCAGAAATATTAATTCATCAACCTTTAATAGGAGGGCAAGGTGGAGGAATTTCAGGTCAGGCGACTGAAATAAAGATTCATGCAGACCACATGATAAGAACTAGAGAAAAACTAAATAAATTATTAAGTGAAAAAACAGGCCAACCAATAGAGGTTATAGAAAGAGATACAGAAAGAGATCATTATATGACAGCTGAAGAAGCTTTAAAATATGGATTGATTGATGGTATCATGGATAAAAGAATATAATAAAGAAAGGGAAGAATAAATATGGCTAAAAATGATGTACCTAAAAGTGTAAATTGTTCATTTTGCGGAAAATCACAAGAAAGTGTAAAAAAGATAGTTGCAGGCCCAGGGGTATATATTTGCGATGAATGTGTAGATTTATGTACAAGTATAATTGCAGCTGAAGTTTATGAAGATGAAGAAGTGGGATACACTTTGAATGATTTAGATAAAATTCCTAGTCCTAAAGAGATAAAGCAAATTTTAGATGATTATGTAATAGGCCAAGAAGAGGCGAAGAGAACATTATCAGTTGCTGTATATAATCATTATAAAAGAATAGCACACGAAGATGCAGAAAAAAAAGATGATGTAGAAATACAAAAGAGCAATATTTTACTTTTAGGACCAACAGGTTGTGGAAAAACACTCCTAGCTAGAACTCTTGCCAAAATATTAAATGTACCATTTGCAATAGCAGATGCAACAACACTCACAGAGGCTGGATATGTGGGAGAAGATGTTGAAAATATTTTGTTAAAACTTATTCAAGCTGCTGATGGAGATATCCAAAAGGCAGAAAAAGGGATTGTATATATAGATGAGATTGATAAAATTACAAGAAAGTCTGAAAATTTGTCAATTACTAGAGATGTAAGTGGAGAAGGGGTTCAACAAGCTTTATTAAAAATAATAGAAGGAACAGTAGCTTCAGTACCACCTCAAGGAGGAAGAAAACATCCAAACCAAGAAATGTTACAAATAAACACAGAAAATATATTATTTATTTGTGGAGGAGCATTTGAAGGATTAGAAAATATTATTAAAGATAGAACTGGTAAAAAGAGTATTGGATTTGGGACGAAAATAGAGAGTCAAAAAGAAATTAACAAATACGAAATATTTCAAGAAATGTTACCACAAGACTTATTAAAATATGGATTGATTCCAGAATTTATAGGCAGATTGCCAATTATAGCAACACTTAAAGACCTAGATAAAGAGGCATTAATAAAAATTGCAACAGAGCCAAAAAACGCATTAGTAAAACAATATCAAAAGCTATTAGAAATGGATGATGTTAAGCTAGAATTTAATCAAGAAGCATTAGAAGCAATTGTTGATAAAGCAATTGAAAGAAAAACAGGAGCAAGGGGATTACGTTCGATTATAGAAGAAATAATGAGAGACATTATGTTTGAAATACCTTCAACTCCTAATATTTCAAGATGTATTATTACAAAAGAAACAGTGCTAGAAAAGAAATTTCCTGAAACAGTAGTTGATGAGAATAAAAATAAGCAAGAAATTACTTCAAGGAAAAGTAGGCATTTACCAGGAAATACTAGAGAGACAGCATAATAGAACAAAAGCAAATGACTTTCTTTAGATAAAACTAAATATAATATAAAATAAAAACCAACTCATTATTGAGCTGGTTTTTTAAGTCCTTACATAAGAAATTAATTTTAATGTAAATTATACATAATTTACAAAAGGATAGTTATTCGAATATCCGATTTCCGATAACTCTTAAATGCTGATACGAACCACGAGTTTCTTCTTCGACAGATTCATCAACAGATCTTAAAAAATCTGCTAATGCATACATAGCATCATATGCAGAATCAAAAGTTGTTTCTAAAAGCTCTTTTTTCGTCATATTCGGTATCTCCTTTCGGTAAGTAATATATGTATATTAATCCATATTGTGTGAAAAGTCTGTCGAAAATTGCGATTAGTATTAATATTATAAAATTGCCCCTAATATTAGTATTCCTAGGTTATCTTTATAGATTTCGTCAAATTGAGAAATTGGTAAAGGATTTTCTCCAATTCCTGCTTCAATTGTATATCCAGGCTTATTATAAGTTTGAATAAACCAATCCTTATATCCAGCAAAGCTGGAATTATACGGAACATCAGTTAATAGATAACCACTTGATTTTTCAAATTTTTTTCCAATCTCATATCCTCTAGGGGGATTAATATTTTGAAAATTCCAGTAAATTTCTTTACCTTGTGTGTGGAAAGAAATTGTTAACCCAAAGTTATGAGAAAGTGTGAAGTTATATATAGACAATGCTTCTGGCTCAGTTAATGGTCCATAACCTACAAAGTCGCGAGGAGAAGGTCTGTTAAAACCTTGTGAGTATTTTATTTCTTTTGCTTTTTCCCAACCTGCAGGAAACTGTAAATTTAAATCTACACCTTTTATATTTGCTTTCCAACCGACTTGGAAAAGGAATATCTGGGAATGAATTAGATATATTTTTAGCATTAAAATATGTGGAAGAAGTAGTACTTATATTACCTGTAACTAAATCTACTCCATCAGGATTAACCATTGGCATAACATAAATAGATGCAGAATTAAATAAGTTTTTTATAGAATATCCATATAATGTCGAATTGTTAGTATAAGCAATACAATAATCTTCAATAAATTTCATAAGTAGTACACTTGTAATCCATTCATTTGAATGGATAGATGCAGAATAAAGTACACTTTTAGGACCTTTACCTAGTTTTATTGCATAAATATTTTTGCCTAAAACACTTTTACCTACTTCTTGAATATTTAAGAAAGGATAAGTGTGATTTAGGCTAATAAGATTTTGAATTAATATAGAAGAATTATAACTAATATTTGTTGAAACAATACTCATTTTTATCACCTAAAATATGGTATGAGAATAATTTAAAATGTGTACATATTTTTCAAACTCATATAGCTAAAATTTTCACACAAATTGTATATCAATAATATAAATAAATGAGGTGAAAAGGATGAATTATGATTATTATACTTCATATGATAATTGGCAAGATGATTATGGATTAAAATATATAGATGAGCAAGGATATGGAATGATATGTAAAGACTATAAAATAGAATTTCCACCGCAACATCAAGATATACAACCTGGAATGGAATACTTAATGCAACCAAGACCAATATTTAATAATCCATATTATAGAGCATCAGGAAAACTTTTTAATAAAGTTGCAATAGTAACAGGTGGAGATTCTGGAATAGGAAGAGCTGTATCTGTTGGTTTTGCAAAAGAAGGAGCAACAGTTGTAATAGCATATTATAACGAACATAAAGATGCCAATGAAACAAAAGAGTTTATTGAGAAAATAGGTGGAAGATGTTTATTAATTTCTGGAGATATAAAAGATACAAATTTTTGTGATAAAATTATAGATGAAACAATAAAAAACTTTGGGAAAGTTGATATTTTAGTGAATAATGCGGGAGTGCAATATCAACAAAAGAGTTTGTTAGAAATAACAGATGAACAGTTTGACTTAACAATGAAAACCAACATATATTCAATGTTTTATTTAACAAAAAGAGTATTAAAGTGTATGAAATCAGGTGCAAGTATTATAAATGTAACATCAATAACAACATTTCAAGGAGAGCCAGAGTTAATAGATTATGTAACAAGTAAAGGTGCAATTGTTGGTTTTACTAGAGCATTAGCCACAAATTTAGCAGATAAAAATATAAGAGTAAATGCAGTGGCGCCAGGGGTATTTTGGACACCGTTACAACCAGCTTGTTGGGAAGCACAAAAAATTCCAACATTAGGTTCTGATGCTCCAATGGGAAGAGCTGGTCATCCATATGAAATAGCACCATTATTTATATATCTCGCAAGTAATGATTCATCATATGTTACAGGCCAAGTAATGCATATTAATGGAGGACAATATAAAGGGTAATTTAAAGTATTATTAGATTTAGGTTTCGGTATTCTTTTACAAGGGAGTTCTTCGCATTTTTCATAATAGTACCTAAAATTAATAAAGATTGCTTGATTGGAATGAAAAATAGAA
>CANPFO010000046.1 GCA_947573555.1 uncultured Clostridium sp.
AATATAAAAAAATTCTCAAAAAAAGTGTCCAAAAACTTGACATAGATCCAAATATCTATAATGCTTGATAATATAAAAGAAAACCCTGAGATGGACAGTAGTATTAGAGAGAAATTTGTTTTCGAAATTAGCAGACAAATAGAGTGGATAAATTGGCTTGTAATATCAATGCTTAAGTTATCAAAGTTAGATGCAAATGTTGTTGAGTTCAATTTTGAAGAAATCAATGTAAATTATTTAGTTAATGATATAATTAAAAATTTAGAGATTCCAATTGAAATAAGAAATCAAAAGATGATTATCGAAGGAAGTAAAGAGGCATTGTTTAAAGGGGATTATAAATGGCAAAAAGAAGCTATTACAAATATAATTAAGAATTGCATTGAACATAATATAGATGGTGGAAATATTATTATAACATATGAGGAAAATAGTTTGTTTACAAAAATATCTATAAAAGATGAAGGTGAAGGAATTCCTAAAGAAGAGATAAGACATATTTTTGAAAGATTTTATAGAGGTAAAAATTCTCCTGGAAATAGTATTGGAATTGGTTTAGCCTTAGCTAAATCTATCATTGAAAAGGATAATGGAATGATAATGTGTACTTCAGAAATTGGTAAAGGCACAGAGTTTGTTATTAAGTATATGAAAAATTATTAAAAAAATGAGTGAAAATTTTCACTCATTTTTTTTACGCTCCTTTCTGATTTTTTTAGTAATTTCTTCAGCCGTTTAAGACCTTAGAAATTTCAACATAAATAGAAAAAATTCTTTCATCATCACCCTTTACGCCTTCATCAGCAAGAGCGAGTGCATCTAAACGTAATTTGTTTATTTTTCCTGCACTTTCAAGATATGTACTTTCTAAATCAGGACTTGGAGAAGTCTTACAAAATTCATCAATTAACTCTTGAATTTTTAGAAAGTAATTCATACTTTATATTCTCCTTTCAACACTATTATATACTTTATTATAACATAATTACTAACTTATGTCAATTTTAAAAAATGTTTAATTGTATAAAAAATTTTTTTGAATATATTTTCTTTATTTGAAATAGGAACTAAACTTTTTGTTTCGAAATTATCATTATAAGAGTGTTTTTTTCGGTTATTAAAAATAGTTTCGATATTGTAATCTTTTTGTTTTTGCTTTTCGATTTGTTCCAATTCTTGTAAATCTTTATTTTGTAAATATTTACGTTCTTCTTCACTAGCCCAATAATTAATATAGAGATTTGCAAGTAGTATTTGAGTTAGTTTAGATACATTTTGTTGTTCCATATCTAATTCTGGATTATAGTGAAAGCTATAATTTGTGTCTCTATCACGAAAATATCTTTTTAATATACTTTGAGGTATTTTCATTAAATCAGATTTTGAAAAGCATTTTAATATTTCTATTAATTCAGTATATGATTTACAATATTCTTCATTTGTATATACACATATCATATTTATTTCTCCTTAGAGTTGTTTTTATTTCTAGAATAGCATAAGTCTTCATGAGAAGCTACGATTTTTCTTTCTTCAGCAGTAGTTAATTCAACAGCAGCTTTACCTATTGAACTTGAAGAGATAGAAGAACTTGGATTCTTAAAGCGTAAATCTCTAGCATCTCTTATTTGAAGATATTGAGACAATTTTTCTAAGTGGCGTTTAGAAAAGTCACTTTTTATAGCAAAATAATATAATTCTCTACTATTATATTTTCTATCTTGACTTATTCGTTTAATATCATTATCAGAAATGTCTGTTACCATTTTACTTGATAGTTTTAATTTTTTTTGAGCAATTTCAAATTTTTTACCACAATAATCAAGAGGAAAAGCTGAACTATATTCATATAGTTTACCAGTATATAAAGGAAAGATTCCTTCGCTGTTAGCTTTGTCCATAATTTTTGTAAATTGTTCATCTGTAATTTGACCTAACTCTAATTTTTTTTCTAGAGTTAAGTTCACACATTTTTTTGCAACATATTTTAATCTTTCAAAATTTTCCTCTGACCCAAAATGTACACTAATTTGACCATATACAGGTAAATCTATAACAAGAAAGCTATTTCCAGAAACATCAGTACTATAGCCATAAAAAAAATCATTATCATTTTCAGTTTCATTATAAATATATAAACTATAAATTAATTTTATTATAGCATCTTGTTTTTGGGAAATAAGATTTTTGTATTTTTGAGAATATGAAAGGCTAGTGTCTTCATCAAGCTCTGTACGCTCAGAACTACTATATTTATACAATTTTGCTAATCTATTAGATGTAAGCATATACAAAGCAATATTAAATATACCATCATATTGACTTTGACCATCTGTTAATCCAATTTCACCTTCTAAATAATCTCTACTAAGATAAGAATCTTTTATTTCAAGTGTCAACTCTTCAAGTGAAGAAAAATTATCTTCTATTAAACTATTTTTAAAACCATCTTTATTTTTTCCCTTTTGACAGACATTATATTTATATATATCTTCACTATTATATTTTTCTAAAAGTTCATTTAAAATTTCGCTAAAATTATTAAAAACATCTTCATAAGTTGATAGCTGATTAAATCTATTTTTATTCATTTTAAATTATATACCTTTTCAATTATTTTAATATATTTTATATCAATAATATATATAAATCAAGTGTTTAATAAATTTAGATATTCTTTTTCCAAAAATTCGGTTAAAACTAGCATAATGTTGTTTACATAAAAACTATTGAGCTTAGAATGGAAATTTGGTAAAATATAGTAAGAGTAACTTGTAACCCATAAACCCATAGCAAAAATTTGCTAAAATGAAAAAGGAGACAATTTTATGAAAAAAGCGAAAAAAGGCAACAAAGTAACGGGAAACAAAAAGAAGAATTTATTAAAAAACATACTTGCAGCAGTGCTACTATTTTGTGTTGTTATATTAATTATAGCAATACCAGAAGATAACGGCAGTAACTTTTGGTCTGAAAATGAACTAAGAATAACTCGGCAATTTAACATTATTCTAAATAATGAAAAAACGCAGACCGTATTGAATCAGGAAAAAGAAATTATAGGTGAAGCTTCAGAAGACGTTAGAAAAAAAGTTGAAGAATTAAAGTCAAACATCATAGAATTTTTCAATTCCGAATACAACATAGATGTGACTGATTCAATAAACAACATTGGAAATATCTATATATTCGAACAAGATTTATATAAAGAGCAATTCTTAGGCGGATATATAGATAGTAAAGATACAATATATTTAAATGAAGAAATACTAGATAAAGGCAATATGATGGAATCAATAATAGTTCACGAAATTATGCATTATTTAGGATTTAAACCGAAGAGCACATATGGAATTTATTTTATAGAAGGTCTAACAGAAGCTATAACGCATAAATGCCTTGACTTTGTAGAAAAAGAATTCTATTTTAGTAATTTTTATGGACTCGCACATAATTTAAGTATGCAGATTCTAGCTGTAGACAAAGACATTGTAAAGAAAGTATTAACCGAAGATGACTTTGACATTATGCAAAGAATAAATTTACAGTTAAAAGACGTAAAACAATCTATAATAAAAATTGATGATATAGCTACTAATTTAGAATGCTGTATAACTAGTATATTTTATGCAAACATTTATGGAAGTAAATATCAAGAAAGCGACTTAGAAGCATTCATTTTACAAGCACAGGACATTGTATCAAGTTATTGCAAAACATTTAATCCTACAAAAAAGCAGATAAAAGAGATTAGGAAATACTATATTGTTCAAGATTATGAAAAATTAAAAATAGTAGTTGAAGGTAATACAACATATGTAACAATCGAATAATTTTCAAAAATTAATAAATTCAAAAAAGCCCAGTTAGAGATTCTAGCTGGGCTTATAAAATGTTAACAAAGTATATAAAAATAATGTATTTTAAAATTTCAAAAGTGACAAAAAATAAACAGAAAAAGTCACTTAAAAGTCACTTTAACAAAATATAATTAAGCTAGCCGTTTGAGCGAAGCGAATTACGGATAGCTTATACAAATGAGCAAAGCGAATTTGTAAACAAAGAAAAGCCGTTTGAGCGAAGCTAAAGCAGCCGTTTGAGCGAAGCGAATTACGGATAGCTTATACAAATGAGCAAAGCGAATTTGTAAACAAAGAAAAGCCGTTTGAGCGAAGCTAAAGCAGCCGTTTGAGCGAAGCGAATTACGGATAGCTTATACAAATGAGCGAAGCGAATTACGGATAGCTTATACAAATGAGCAAAGCGAATTACATATAATATACGCAAAGCGAATTATGGATATTTTATACAACTAAGTGAAAAGAAGTTGTAGACAAGAAAAAAGGAGGAAACGATGGAAATATTAAAAGTAGAGAACCTAAGCAAAACATATGGAAAAGGAGAAAACAAAGTAAAAGCAGTAGACAACATATCATTTTCAGTAGAAAAAGGAGAATTTGTAGCAATAATAGGTTCAAGTGGAAGTGGAAAATCAACATTATTACATATGTTAGGAGGAGTTGACAGACCGACAGAAGGGAAAGTATATATAGAAGGAAAAGACATATATACATTAAGCGATGACAATCTAGCAATATTTAGAAGAAGGCAAGTAGGGTTAATATATCAATTTTACAACCTAATACCAGTATTAAATGTAGTAGAAAATATAACATTACCATGTAATTTAGATGGAAAAGAAATTAACAAAAAGAGGCTAGACGATTTATTACACACACTAGGATTAGAAAATAGGAGAAACAATTTACCAAATCAACTATCAGGAGGCCAGCAACAAAGAGTTTCAATAGGCAGAGCGATGATGAATGAACCAGCGATAATGCTTGCAGACGAACCAACTGGAAACTTAGACTCCAAAGCAAGTGAAGAAATTATATCACTATTAAAGCTATCTAATAAAAAGTATAATCAAACAGTTATAATAATAACACATGATGAAAAAATTGCATTACAAGCAGACAGAATCATTACTATAGATGATGGAAAAATTATTAAAGATTTTAAAAATTAATTATCACAATTTACAACGTTTTAAACGTTTATTGATATTTATCGATAAAAAATTTATACTAATTTTTAAAATTTTAATAAGAGGAGGATGAAAATGAAAACATTAAATGATTTAAGTGTTAAAGACTTAAAACTAAATAAAAAAAGGTCAGCTGTAATAATTATAGGAATAATACTTTCAACAGCTTTAATATGTGGAGTTGCAGGAATTGTAACAAGCTTTCAACACTCATTAATAGAAACCATAAAAAATAATGAAGGCAATTACCATGCAATGTTTAAAGACGTACCAAAAGATGAACTTAAATATATAGAAGAAAATAGAAATGTAGAAGACTATTATTTAGCAGAAGAATTAGGATATTCATATTTAGAAGGAAGTCAAAATAAATATAAACCATATTTAAACGTAATATCTATGAGTGATAAATACATGAGAAATATGGCATTAAAATTATCAGAAGGAAGAATGCCTGAAAATGAAAACGAAATGGTAATTTCCAAACATATTATAACAAATGGAAAAGTTGAATATAAAATAGGAGATATAATTACATTAGATATAGGAAGAAGGCAACTTACAACAGGAGAAGAGCTAAAACAAAACAATCCATATATAACAGGAGAAGCAAATAATGATAATAAAATAGAAGGAAGACAAAAAGAAATTCTTCAAGAAGAGATTGTAAATGCGAAAAAAAGAGAATACAAAATTGTTGGAATAATAGAGAGACCAATAATGGAAGATTATTCAGCACCAGGATATACAGTTATAACAAAAATGGAAAAGGTTGAAAAAAAGGCTAATATAGCTATTATATATAAAAATGTATATAAATATCAAGAATATACAGAGCAAATAAATGAAATGGTGAAAGCTGAAACAAATGAGGAGAAAAAAGAAGCACAAATTTTTAGAGGACTAAGAAATGCATCATATAAAAGCCACAAATATGATTTTTATTTAAACAGTGATTTACTTGCCTATGAAGGTGCGAATTTAAGTGATAATACACTACAATTTTTATATACTATTGCTGGTATCATAATGACAATAGTATTAGTATCTAGTGTTTTTGTAATAAGAAATGGTTTTGCAATTTCAATAACAGAAAGGTTAAAACAATATGGAATGCTTTCAAGCATAGGAGCAACAAAAAAGCAAATAAAGAAAAGTGTATATTTTGAGGGTATTATATTAGGTTGTATAGGAATACCTTTAGGAATAATAAGTGGAATATTTGCAATTGATATATTATTAAAAATAGTAAGATACATATTAAAAGACTATTCAGGATGGTTTGATTTAGTATATAACATTTCTTGGGGAGCAATAATTATAAGTATTGCAATATCAGTTATTACAATATGGCTATCATGCAAAAGCTCTGCAAGAAAAGCATCAAAGGTGACACCTATAGAAGCAATAAGAAATGCAGAAGATATAAAATTAAAGGCCAAAAAAGTAAAATGTCCTAAAATTATTACTAAAATATTTAAAACTGGTGGAGAAATAGCATATAAAAACTTAAAAAGAAGTAATAAAAAATATAGAACAACAGTAATATCCATAATAGTAAGTGTTGTAATATTTATAGCAATTTCAAGCTTTATAGAATTTGGATTTAAAACTTCAAAATCGTATTACACAGAAATAGGATACAATATATCTGTATATGAGAGATTAGATGAAGAAAATACAAAAGCAAATTTACAGAAAAAACATGAAAGATATTTAGAAATTTCAAAATTACTTGAAAAAGATGAGTTTAGTATAAAAAGATTAAACACAATTGAAATTGAAGGAAAAGACCATTTTTCAGAATTCGGCAAAAAAGCGGACGAACGAACAAAGTCTTATGATGAGTATGGTAATGAAATACAATATAATAAGGATTCTATTACTATTATGGCATTAGGAAAAGATGAATATAATAGATTTATCAAAAAGATTGGTGGAAAATATGAAGATTATAAAGATGGTGCTATATTACTTGATAGTTGTATAATGTATGATAATGAAGGAAAGAAATTACAAGGAAACTTATATAAATGGCAAAAAGGTGATATAGTAACAGGAAAAATAATGATTCCAACTGAAGTAAAAGGTGGAAAAGCAGAAACAAAAGACTTAAGTATAAAAATAATGACTAAAACGAATGAAAGACCAATGGGATTTGAAAATATGTATGGATATGATGGATTTCTAATTGTAAGTGATGAATATATTGAAAAAATAGGATATATAAATTTACATGTAATGCAAATAGATGCAAAAGATAGCTTTAAAGTTGAAGATAAAATAAAAGAATATTATAAGAGTATAAATATTAGTGAAGAAGATATAAGCATAGGAAATTTTGAAGAATCAGTAAGAGCTAACAATGCACTAGTATTAGTAATTTCAATTTTTCTATATGGATTCATTACAGTCATAACGTTAATTGGAATAACAAATATATTCAATACAATAACTACAAACATGAATTTAAGAAGAAAAGAATTTGCAATGCTTAAATCAATTGGTATGACAAAAAAAGAGTTTAATAGAATGATTAGACTAGAAAGTATATTCTATGGATTTAAATCGTTAATTATTGGAATACCAATAGGAATATTATTATCTTACATTATATATAAAGCATTTGAAATTGATATGACAATGGAATATATGATACCAATTAAAGCAATATCTATTTCAATAATATTTGTAGCTATTGTTATAGGCATTATAATGAAGTATTCAATGCTTAAAATAAACAAGCAAAATATTATAGAAACAATAAGAAATGATAATATATAGATTACATAAAAAGGTTGACGATTTTTACTCCAAATGCTATAATACAATTATGGTAACATATTGACGCAGCTTAATTAACAGGAGGAAAAATATGGCAATTAATTTAAGAAAAAAGTATGAACAGTGTTTTACAAAGATGAGTGAAGATGCTGCTCTCAATGTAGCAGAGGCCTCAAAAGAGCTCGAGCATTGGCGGGGAGAAGTAAGTAAGTGTGAAGAACGTCTGAATGCACTTAAGGCTACAGCAACTGAAGCGAAGGAACAGTTTTTAATTGCGAGTAAAACTTTGCAGAAGTTGGTGAGACAAAAAAGTCCAGACCCAGAAGAAATCGCCAACGTTTTGAAACCGTTCAACGCATACATAGGTACCGCAAGGCAGATAATAAGTGTGGAAGGAAGAGTTGCAGAAACTTGAAGACAGCGAATGGGAGGCTAGTGAAGGACTGCAGGATGCATAAGCAGACATAAACTGTATCAATCACTTTAAATGAGTTGAATATTGAAGAGGCTATGATAGCCTCTTCTTTTTATTGACAAAAAATATAAAATAATGTATAATTTAAATATAAAAAGTAGCATCAACTTTGAATGACAGGAGGAGAAAAATGACAGGAAAAAATTCAGATGAATTCAGAAAATTGAAAGAAGATGCCGAAAATGACCTGGAAAAAGCCACAGAGCTTGTCAACAAACTAAAAGAAGAGTATATAAAGTGTATATACAATAAAGATTATAAGCGACTAACTGGTTTAGTTAGATCTCTTGATGCGGCTATGATCGACTTAGCAAATGTCGAATGTCGTTTAAAGTGCATCTTAAATCTGAGTTGAAGAAAAAGGGGGCTTGTAGCTCCTTTTTTCTATTATATATAAGTTCTAGAAACTTGATATAGCACTTTTCGGTATAAAGAAAGGAGAAAAAATGCCAAACTGGACAAAAGAACAAGAACAAGCAATATATCAAAAAGACACAAATCTATTAGTAGCAGCAGCTGCTGGAAGTGGAAAAACAGCTGTATTAGTAGAAAGAATAATAAACAAAGCAATAAACGAAAATATAGACATAAATAGACTATTAGTAGTAACATTTACAAACGCAGCAGCATCAGAAATGAGAGAAAGAGTACTAAATGCAATATATAAAAAACTAGATAAAAATCCAGAAAACACAAATCTACAAAAACAAATAACACTACTACATATGGCAAGCATATGTACAATAGATTCATTCTGTTTAGAAGTAGTAAAAAATAACTTTTATGAATTAGAAAATATATCTCCAAACTTTAGAATTGCAGACACACCAGAAATAGAATTATTAAAACAAGAAATATTAGACCAGCTATTTGAAACAAAATATATTGAAGAGAATGAAGAATTTGTAAAACTAATTAATACATATACAAGTTACAAAGAAGACACACCATTAAAAGAACTAATATTAAGCATATATAATTACATAAACTCTAGCCCATACCCACAAAAATGGTTAAAAGAAAAAATTGAAATGTTTAACATCAAAGGAAAATATGAAGAAAACTTTAGTAAATCACCTTGGGGAAAAATATTAGTAAAAGAAATGGAAGAAGAACTAATAGATAGTATTGCAATACTTTCAGACACATTAGAAAATCTAAAGAGTGACAACAATCTAGAAATTTTTGCACAAACAATAGAATCAGATATAAAACAATTAGACACATTAAAACAAAATTTAAACAATTGGGACAAAGCATATGAGATAGCAAACAATATAACATTTACACAATGGTCTAGAAAAAAAGTAGAATCAGATATAAAACAAGAAGCAAAAGAGATAAGAGATAATGTAAAAGAAAAATTCAAAAAGATAAAAGAAAAAATATTTCCAACAGACTCTAAACAATCAAACCAAGATATATTCGATATGTATAACATACTAAAAAAATTAGAAAACTTAATTTTAGAATTTGATGAACTATTCTGCAAAAAGAAAAGGGAAAAAAACATAGTAGACTTTACAGACATAGAACACTTTGCATTAAACATATTAGTAAAAGGAGTAGACGAGAATGGAAATATAATAAAAACAGATGTAGCAAAAAAGTATACAGAAAAATATGAAGAAATAGCAATAGACGAATATCAAGATAGCAACTTAGTACAAGAATTTATACTTTCATCAATATCAAGAGGAAACAATATGTTTATGGTAGGAGATGTAAAGCAAAGTATATACAGATTTAGACAAGCTATGCCAAAATTATTTTTGGAAAAATATTCGAAATTTGAGACAGTTGGGACAGGAAATGTTTGTCTCACAAAATTGTCGAAAAAAATCGAAAATACAGAAGGAGAAGAAAATACGACAAAAACCAACATAAATAGTGAGACAAACATTTCCTGTCCCAACTGTCTCACTGGAAGAAAAATACAATTATTTAAGAATTTTAGAAGTAGAGAAAATGTATTAGACTTTACTAATTTAATTTTTAAGAATATTATGAGCAGCAATTTAGGTGAAGTAGAATATGATGAAACAGAATATTTAAATTTAGGAGCAAAGGATTACCCTAATATAGCTCAAAATTTAAAAGCAGAAATAAATATTATAGATATGGGGCAAAGCGATGATAAAGATGAAAATTATGAATATGATGAAGAGTATGAAGACGATGATGAAAAAGAAGAATTAGAACATATAGAAAATATAGAATTAGAAGCTAAATATGTTGCTAAAAAGATTAAAGAATTGATTGAGAAAAAGTATCAAGTTTATGATAAAAAAAGTGAAACATTTAGAAATATAAGCTATAAAGATATAGCTATTTTACTAAGGTCTACAAAAGATAAAGCTAATATATATGAACAAGAAATTATCAACCTAGGAATGCCGGTTTTTTCAGATAGTACTCAAGAGTATTTGGATTCAATTGAAATTCAAACAATAATGAGCTTACTAAGAATAATTGATAACCCAATTCAAGATATTCCTCTTGTTACAGTATTAAGGTCTAATATAGGAGGTTTTTCAGATGACGAATTGGTTACTATTAGATTATCTGATAAATATGACAATTTTTATAAATGCATGCAAAAAGCAAAGGTAGATGTAAATCCAGAATTAAGTAAAAAAATAGAAAACTTTATAAGCAAGATAGATAAATGGAGAAAAGAACAAGAATATTTAGCTTTAGATGAATTAATTTGGAAAATATATTTAGATACAGGTTATTATAATTATGTTGGTTTAATGCCAAATGGAAATTTAAGACAAGCAAATTTAAAGATATTATTTGAAAGAGCTAAAAAATATGAAACAGCAAGTTTTAAGGGATTATATAATTTTATAAACTTTATAGATAAATTGAAGAGTAATTCAGGAGACTTAGGTGCTGCAAAAATTATTGGTGAAAATGATGATGTAATAAGAATTATGAGTATTCATAAGAGTAAGGGGTTAGAGTTTCCAGTAGTATTTTTAGTAAATACAAATAAAGAATTTAATGAACAAGACATAAGAAAAAATCCATTACTTCTACATCAAGATTTTGGAATAGGGGTAAAATATATAAATTATAACCAACAAATTAAATATGATACATTAACTAGAGAAGCCCTTAAAAACATAATAAATAATGAAAGCATTTCAGAAGAGATGAGAATCTTATATGTTGCATTAACAAGAGCCAAAGAAAAATTATTTGTAGTAGGCATTGAAAAAAATCTTTCAAAAAAATTAGAAAAAATAGAAAAGCAAACGAGAGTATATAGTAAAAATAATGGAAAGATAAACCCAATTTTACTAAAAAAATATAAATCATATTTAGATTGGATATTATTAACATATTTATATGAAAATAAAAATACTGAAAATTTAATAGAATTTAATAAAATAGAGCCAACAACTATTTTAGAAAGAAAAGTTCAAGAAGTAGTTAATGATGATTCAGATACAATAATTAAAATTCTAGATAATAAAAAGTATTCTAAAGAGTTGCTTGAAGAAGTTAAAAATAAAATAGAATTTAAATATGAAAATATATTAGCAACTATAACCCCAACAAAAAGTTCTGTTACGAAAATAAAACAAATGAAACAAAATAAAATAGGAGTTAATATAGAAAACTTTGAAAATAATGAAATTCAAGAAAATAGAAATATAGAATTTCAAAAACCAAAATTTGTGCAAGAACAAAAAGAAGTAAAACTTACTGCTGCTGAGAAGGGGACTTTATTACATTTATGTATGCAAAAATTAAATCCAAAAGAAAATTATGATTTATCAAAAATTAAAGAGTTAATAAATAATTTACAACTAAAAGAGATTATAAATCAAAAAGAAGCTGAAAGTATAAATGTAAATAAGATATTACAATTTGTAAAATCTAAAATTTGGGAGCAATTACAACAAGCTAAAGAAGTATACCAAGAAAAACCATTTTATATAAATGTTTCAGCAAAAGATATTTATAATCAAGAAATAAGTGAAAATATATTAGTTCAAGGTATTATAGACTTATATTATATAGATAAAAATGATAATTTAATTTTACTAGATTATAAAACAGATTATGTAGAAGCGGGAAAAGAACGAGAATTGGTAAATAAATATAAAGAACAATTAGATTTATATAAACAAGCATTAGAACAAGCTTTAAATAGAAAGGTTGAAAAGGTATTTATTTACTCTGTATATTTAGGAAAAGAAATAGAAATTGAATAATTAAAAGAAAGAACTATACATTATTTAAGTTTCGGTATTTCCTTACAATGAGTTTCTGGAAATTGTTCATAATAGTACCTAAAATTAATAAAGATTTTGTTCATTCCATTCAAAAAGAAG
>CANPFO010000047.1 GCA_947573555.1 uncultured Clostridium sp.
ATATAAAAAAATTCTCAAAAAAAGTGTCCAAAAACTTGACATAGATCCAAAATAAGTTTGAATATAATTTTAAAAATATGAATTATGATGCTAAACAATATAAAGTATTTATGAGAGAAACAGGATTGTTTAATTTATTAGAAAAACATCTAGTGAATAATTTATATGATTATGTTCTAGGTGTTGAATGTGGCTTAAATTCAAATGCTAGAAAAAATCGTGGTGGACACTTGATGGAGGACTTAGTAGAAAAATTTATACAAAAAGCAGGATTTAAGAAAAATGAAACATATTTTAAAGAGATGTACTTACAAGATATTGAGAAAAGATGGAAATTAGATATGTCATTTATTAGTAATAAAAATGAAGCTACTAAAAGATTTGATTTTGTTATAAAAACAGATAAATGTATTTATGGAATTGAAACTAATTTTTATGCTTCTGGAGGTTCAAAATTAAATGAAACTGCAAGAAGTTATAAGATGATTGCAGAAGAAGCAGATAAAGTAGTAGGCTTCGAATTTGTCTGGTTTACAGATGGAATGGGATGGATTTCTGCTAGAAATAATTTAAAAGAAACATTTGATAATATGGAACATATATATAATATTGCTGATATGAAAGATGGGATTATGAATAAAATATTTGATTAAAAATGAGGGAAGATATAATGAGCAATAAGAACAGAAATGCAAGTGCAAGTGCTTTTGGATGGCAATTTCAAATTAATATAGCAATATTTTTAATGATAAAATATTTTGGTAAATTTAAAGAGTTAAAGATTGAAGGAATTAAAGAAGATATTGAAATATCTTTGAATAATAATAAAAAAGTTTATGCACAAGCAAAATCAAAACAAAATGTAAATGATGGAGATACAAGTTCATATTCTACAAAATTAAAGAAAGCTTTGGAGTCATTATCAGAAGTAAATGAAGATGATTCTGAAAGTTTAATATATATAAGTAATTTGGAACCTAATCCATTAAATTCTGGTACAAATGAATTTGAACTAATAAGTTTCCTTAAATATAATGAATTATTAGATGTATCAAAGCAAAAGATTGATGCTCAACTAAATCAATTAGGAAAAAGTATAAATAAAGAGAAATTAATAATTGCAAAAGTTCCATTTTTTGGAGAGGATAAAACCACCAGACAAAAATTTATAATTACAAATATTGAAGATTTTTTGACTTTTATTAGTCCAGATTTATTACCATATAAAAATAGATTTTTAGAAACATGGGAGTCAGAAGCTTTTCATAATTCAACTCAAAATAATATGAGCATGAAAATAAAAAGGGAAGATGTACTATGGAGACTTCTAATATTAAAATTAGAAAATAGTAATTTATCACAATATGATGAAAAAATGGAAATTGAAGAAGAGGACTTTTACAGTGCTTTAGATAGATATGATCAAATAATTAATTATAAAGAAGCAAATTTTAAAATTTATAACAAAATAAGTCACTTAATTATGAATGCTAAAAAAATAGAACCTACTATAAATAGTAATAAATTTATTACTATTTATGAAAAAGAGATATATGATATTATTTTTGAGGATAATAAAAATATCAATATGGAAACTATAGAAAAAGCTTGTTCAAAAATTATTGCCAAGAGAATATTCATAAGAAAAAGAAACTTAATTGAAATGTTTGAAAGGGCTAATAAATATGAAAATTGAAAAAGTTAATATTCAAAGAGGAGAAGAACAGAGAGAATTTATATTTGATGAGAACATAAATTTAATATATAGTAAAGAGAATTCAAAAGGAAAAACAACATTGTTAAGGGCAATACTATATGGATTTGGATATAACATACCAGCAACTGACGGAATAAAATCTTTCGACGATTTCATGATTATAATAGAATATGAAGAAAAATCAAAGAAATATAAAATAGAGAGATGTGGAGATATAGTGCATTTGTATGAAAATGATGAAAAAATAACATATATAATGCCAGAACAAATACATGAACTCCATTTTGAAATTTTTAATATAAACAATATTATGATATTAAACAACTTATTAGCTACTTTTTATATTGATCAAGAAAAAGGGTGGACACTACTAAATCGAGGAATTATAATAGGAAAAAATAGATTTAACATAGAGGACTTTATTTCGGCTTTATCTGAAAAAGATGTTACAACGATCAATAATGAAATAAAAAAACTTGAAGATGAAATAAGAAAATATAGATCGCTAAAAAGCATTGCTGAATATAAGAATGAAAATATTATAGAAGAAGTAACTTCATATGCTAAGAACGATGAACAAGAATTATATAGTAAAAAAAATCTTTTAAAGCTAAAAGAAGCAGAACTAAAAAAAGAAATAAAAGAACTAAATGATATTATAAAAGAGAATAGGAAATTTATAAAATACCTCGAAACATTAGATATTTATATAAAAGTTTCTGAAAAAAATTCAATTAAGCTATGTAGTGATAATATATTGAATTATAGTGACAATCAGATATTTTATGAAGCAAGAAAAAAAGAATTAGAAATAAATTTGGCTAGAATAAAAGACGAATTAAATAAAGTTGAAAATGAAATAGATAATAGAAATATTTTATTTAATGTAAAAACTGTTGCTGATGAAGTAGATGAAATGCTAAAAACTGTTAATATAAATGAAAAGCAAATAGATAAAATAATAGGACAATTAACTAGAAGAAAGCAAAAATTAGTACAAGATTTACATGCAGTATTGTCTGATGATAATAGATATTTAGTATCAATCTATGAGACAATTAAAAAGTATGCAAAGGAATTAAAATTTGAAGAATATATAAAGGATAAAAATAATTTTGTATTAACAAACCAATTGAAAGGAAAAACAGGAAGAATTTTAACTCAAATGGCATTTACATTTAAAATAGCGTATTTAAAAGAAATAAAAGAAAAGTATGGATTAATATTACCATTAATAATAGATTCACCTAGAACGAGTGAATTAACAGATGAAGCTTCTACAGCGATGATGCAAATATTGGAGAGAGATTTTAAAGAACATCAAATAATTTTTGCTTCAGTATATAAATTTGAAGAAATACAAAAAAAAGTTATAGAAATGAAGGAAAATTTATTTTATTAAAAGTCAATAAGTTGATAAAATAAATTTTAGAGAAAACATAGAAGAGAAATCTTTTATGTTTTATTTTTTTGCAAATTTTCGAAAAAATATTAAGAAATTTCAATTTACTAACAAGAAATACCCACTTAAATTACTTTACATATAGGAGAGATATTTTCAAAAAATAAAAAATTAGGTAAAAGGGGTAAAAAACACATACCTAAAATGCTTTACAGGTAAGAGAGAAAAATTTTTTTCAAAATGACCTTAAAAATGGGGTGAAAAATTACTGTACAAGTGAGAGGAGAAAAAATTTCAAAAAAGCGTCATCTTTTTAAAACTGAATCGCCGTTATAAATAGAGACAAAAATATTTTTCAGAAAGTGGCATATTTTAAAAATTTAATAGCCGTTAGGAATGAAAAAGTTCTCTCAAAGCACATTGAAAATTAAATATGGAATCATTAAATACAATTAAAGAAACTCTTATTTAGTCATAGCACGAGCGAGAAGAAACCGTCCCACGCAATGAGAATAAATCTGGCGATACAGATAGGTGAAATTCCTGAGGAGCTCATAAAGCCGTTTAATGATTAGAAAAGTAAGATATTAAATCTTAAAAAATAGAATTATTACAGTAATTATTATTTGTTTTTCAAATATAAATTGAACTAGAGGTGTTGTATTTGAATGATGAAAAGGAAATTGATACCAAGGAAGAAGATGCATTAGAAACAAATGAAAAACAACAAAAGATTATAAAAACAATAGATAAGGAAAAGGATCAAGAAATAAATATAATTTTTGAAGATGAAGAAGAAACAAATGTAATGTCAGATGTTTTAAAACAATTAACTAAATTTTATATTGAAGATGTTTTAAAACTAGAAAATTAAAGAGTAACAAGCAAAGAATATAATGAAAGCACAATATATAGAAAATTACAAATATGCAAATTAAATAAATTAAAAACTTTTTCATATTTCTAAAAGTAAAAAATAAATGATAACCTAAAAAATGAAGGAAGGAGGAGAACAATGAAAAGAGTTAGATGTCTATACAGAGTATCAACAGTAAAACAACTAGACAAAAATGATATACCAATGCAAAGAATAGAATGTATGAAATACATAGATATGATGCCTAATTGGGAATTTGACAAAGAATACATTGAAAAAGGTGTATCAGGCTACAACAAAAAACTAGAAGACAGAGATGTTCTGCAAGAAATAAGAACTGATGCAATAAACAAAGAATTTGATGTTCTACTTGTATTTATGTTTGATAGACTTCGGAAGAAGAGACGACGAAACTCCTTTCATTGTTGAATGGTTTGACGAACATGGTATTGAAATATGGTCAACACAAGAAGGACAACAAAAGTTTGAATCAAGAGCAGATAAACTAATTAACTATATAAGATATTGGCAATCTGGTGGAGAAAGTGAGAAAACGTCAATAAGGGTAAGAACAAAACAAAAGCAAATGATTGAACAAGGAATTAATATCATATCAGTACCCCCTTATGGTTATAGAATGGTTAAAACAGGTATCTTTACTAAAAGAGGAGTAGAAAGAAAAACGTATGAAATAATACCTACAGAAGCGGAAATTGTGAAAAAGATATTTAACTTATTTACAGAAGAAGGGTATGGTGGAATTAGAATTGCAAAATACTTGAATGAAAAAGGCTATAGAACTCATAAAGGTTTTGAATGGAGCTATAGTACAGTAAACAATATGCTTAGAAATCCTATTTATACAGGCTATTTGTGCTTCCATAAAACAAGTGTACCAATCGGTGGTGGAAAACGAAAAAGAGTATACAATGTAGAAGATTGGATTTATTCAAAAGAAAAAATACCAGAATTTCAAATAATATCAGAAGAACAATTTGAAAAAGCACAGAAGATAAAAAAATCAAGAAAAGACAAAAACAATCAATGTGAACAAGCAAATAAAGAGCATTTTAAATATCAAACCAAAGGAGAAATGCTTTTTACAGGATACATAACTTGTGGTGGGTGTGGAGCTAAATTAACAACAAGAAGTTCCAAAAGAGAAATAAAACTAGAAGATGGAAGCAAAGGATATACGAAATATAGTTATTATGCTTGTAACAATAACTCAAGTGGTAGGAAATGTGATTGCAAAAAGAAAAGTCATAAGAATAACACAATAGAAGAACCAGTATTAAATGAAATATACCAATATTTTGATTTATTAGAAAAAAGAGATTTATCAGAATATGTAAGAAAAATTCATAAAAACACAAATGACAACGAGGGAAAACAAATTAAAGAATTAGAGAAAAACATTAAAGAATATTGTAATAAAAATGAAGTATTAAAAGAAGAAATAATAAATGTAATAATTGGTAAAAGTACTTTTTCAAGAGAATTAATATCAAGCTTAATGAAAGAAAATGAACAAAAGATAAAAGAATACCAAAAACAAAAGATGCAACTGGAAAAAATAAAAGAAGAAAAAGAAATTAATTTTGAACAAATGTTGAAAGTAAAAAGTATGATTCCAGATTGGAAAGAAATCTTAAAAAATTGTAGTATAGAAAAAAAGAAAATGATATTATCATCAATCATAAAAGAGATTGTTGTATATGACAACAAAATAGATATTCATTTAAGAATTAGTTTTAAAGAATTCCTAGAAACAGCAAAAAAACTCGATATAAGTAAAATAAAAGGAATGAACCCAAAAATTTTTGAAAACATGAGTAACACGAGAACCTAAATCACAAACACCTACTTGGGTACATTTTGACAAAAGATTTGGAAAACAAGCTTGCTCAACAGGAGGATTTCCACTAATAAAAAGAGGTAGCTTAAGTAATTATGTATTAATAGCACAAGATGACTTGAACACATTAGGATATAGAACAGGTGGGTTAGATGGGATTTTTGGATCAGCAACGCAAAACGCAGTAATAGCATATCAAAAATCAAGAGGATTAGCAGCAGATGGAATTGTGGGTTGTAATACTTGGAGATCATTGCAAGAAAATGTAGTTGGAACAGGACCAACTAGTACAACAATAAATTAATAAAAAGGGGAAAACAAAGCTAGTTTTCCCCTTTTTATTAATTTATTGTTGTATTTTATCATAGTTCAGCTATAGTTTTAGCTATAGTATATATTAATTTTTGTTTCTCAGGAGAAACACTCTTAATTAAGTCTGCAAATTCTTTATCTAAATAATTCTGTGAATTACTAGAAGCACCATTTAATAGATAGCCTTCAGAAACATCTAGTAAATTACATAATTGATTTAATCTTTTTAAATTAATGTGAGAATTACCTCTTTCAACTCTACTTAAAAAAGCAACAGAAATTTCAAGTCTATCAGCTAATTCTTCTTGAGTCATATTTTTGGCAAGTCTAGCTTGTTTTATTCTAAAGCCTATAACGCTGTAATCTAAAGCCATTATAAATCACCTTCCTATTTTTCACAATATATCATTTTGCTTATGAATTTTGAAGTAACTAATTAGTAGAAATAAACATATAAGTAACTTTTTTATTAGGAAGGAGATATAAAAAGATTGAAAAATTTCGTCAACTTATAAAAACTGCATTTTTCTTAACCTACCAGCACCACACGAAAGCCAACAATGGTGATCGGATTGCCGTAAGTACCATCGAAGGCAAACGCTCCAGCGGACGTACCACTGCCAAAATAACCACCACGGAAGAAGAATGGAAAGCTCGAATACGGAAAGCGAGAGGAGTCGCTATTCCAGCTTGTATTATTACTTCCAGACGTTGATATCTCTAAAACTGCATCTCCATATCCATATGTGCTTGTTTTTAAGCTATTATATTTAGGCCAATTGTTTAAAACGCTATCAAAAGATGTGTTATATGGGTATACTGTTGCATACTTTGTACTTAATGTTTTATATCCGTTTCCATCTGCTGTTGTTTTTGCTACATATGAACTTCCATATGCTGATAAATTACTATTTCCATTTGTTATATATGCTGATACTCTTTCCCATACACATCCACTTAAGTCAAATACTCCACTTTTATTATTTGTACTACTTGCATCTACTCCATTTGGTGTGCTACTTCCACTATATCCTGTTACTGCTCTTATATTTTTTGAACCATTAACATCTTTTGAATTTATTGTTACTTCTGTTCCATTTCTTCCATATTTACTTTGTGTTAAATATGCTACTGCTCCCCATTCACTATTTTTCATCATATGACTATCTGTTTGGCTGGCCTCTAATCCATAGAAATTTGTTGCCTTTGCGATCTCTTGGGCTATTGTGTAACTATCTCCTGTACTTATTACATTATACGCATATGTTAATGGCTTAAATACTGGATATGATAACTTTTGTTCTGCATATTTACTTGATGACAAATCTTGTGATAATGCATTTGTTGTATAGCTACTATTACAAGATGTATATTTTTTGTCTGAATATACTACTTCATCATTTCCATTTATTACTGTTGTTGCATCTGTTTCACTTGTTGTATTTGCTTGGAATCCTGCTGCATATTTTGCTACCCAAAATCCTGATATCTCTTTATCCCATTCTCCATTCATATAATTATTACTTCTTCCATCTCTAAATGATGGATGTATATATGTGTATTCACTATCTACTGTTGTTTTACTTGTTTCTATAAATTTTACATCTATTGTTGTTCCTGTTATTTTGTACTCATATCTTGGTATCCATACCCAATAACTTCCATCTTCTGTTTTTGCATTTGCCCACTTTTGATTTTCATAATCATACCATTTATCTTGATTGTCTGTTGTTACTGTTACTTCTTTTCCAGTTTCGTCCCAATATATTCCTGTCATTCCTTTCATCAATTTTGGACTATTTACTTTTCCTGTCCAACTTCCATCAGCTATTATATCTCCTATTCCACTTACATATCCATCTATTTTGTTGGCATAGTCTCCTAATATCGAATTTTCTAATTCTTGTGATTTTTTTGACTCTTCTTCTGCTTTTTTTGCTTTTTCAAATAATCCACTTCCTGCTAATTGACTTATTGATATTCCTGCTAATATTAATAATATTATTATTGTTATTACCAGCGCTACTAATGTTATACCTTTTTGATTTTTCTTCATTTTTTCCTCCTTTGTTTTTCTATTATTAATAATATTACCAATTTATTTATAAAATATAAATGATATTTTATGCGAAAAAAAACGCGAAAAAATATTAGCATAAATATGTTGTTATAATAGTAAAATAAAAATTAAAGCAAATTATTGAATATAAAATTTGCAAATGCATACAATATGTGGTATAATACAATATGTCGCGTTTAAAATTAAGGAGGAGAGTGAAATTTATTAGTATAAGAAAATTAAAATTTTATACGAAAGAAACTTTAAAATTATTCAATATATCTTTATTAGCTTTAGGTTTTATTATCGCGATAATATTAATAAAATATAAACCAATGTATGAAGTAAAGATTTCTGGAGAACAAATTGGATATGTAATAAATAAAAAGGCATTTAATAAAATAATAGAAGAAAACATAGAAAATTACAGTAATAAAAATATAGATAAGATACAATTAGAAGAAAAACCAGAATATATATTAAAACTAGTAGAAAAAACTAAAGAAGAAAATGAAAATGAAGTAATGATTGCATTACAAAAAAATTTAAAAATAACTTATAAATACTATGAAATTGCATATGAAAACGAAGCAATTGAACAAGTAGATACAATAGAAACAGCAAAACAGATAGTAGAAGACATTGAAGAAAAGACAGAAAAAGAAATAAGTCTTACAGTAAATGAAAAGAAAACAACAGATATAGAGTCTTTTAGTATTAATACATTAGAAAATGCAAAGAAAAATATTGTACAAAAATTAAATATTAAAGAAGCAATTGCGAATATAAACGGAATAAAAATTGCATCATTACCAGTAACAGGAAGAATATCTTCAAGATATGGTTCAATTAGTAGTATAAGGTCTTCTGCACATACTGGATTAGACATACAAGCTAAGATGGGAACTCCAATAAAGGTAGTTGCGAGTGGAACAGTAACACATGCCGCAAAAACAGGTTCATATGGATATTTAGTAAAAGTGAACCATGGCAATGGATTAGAGACTTGGTATGCACATACAAGTAAAATGTATGTAACTTCAGGACAAAAAGTAAAAGCAGGAGAAGTAATTGCTTTAGTTGGTAGTACAGGCAATTCTACTGGGCCACATTTACACCTAGAAGTAAGGATAAACGGAAAACACATAAATCCACAACAATATATATACAGATAAAAGTGAGTAGTTACATTCACCACTTCTTTTAAGATATTTTAAAGTGTTGATATATTAATATATCAACACTTTATTATTCTATTTATGTATTAATTGTGAATTGTAACAACTAGTAATAAGTTTGCTAGTTATTTTTTTAAAATTTATTGACAATTTTTTCTAATAATATATAATAAAATTAATCTATATAGGATAAAATAAATACCAAGGAGGAAAAAAGGATGTCAGAAAACTTAGAAGAAGAAAAAATTCAAATGATGATAAATGACTTAGTACAAAAAGCAAAAAAAGCATCAGAAGAATATATGAAACTAAACCAAGAACAAGTTGACAACATAGTAAAAGCAATGTCAATGGCAGGATTAGAACATCATATGGAATTAGCAAAAATGGCAGTAGAAGAAACAGGAAGAGGAATATACGAAGATAAAATAACAAAGAATATGTTTGCAACAGAATATGTATATCACAGTATAAAATACGAAAAAACGGTAGGAGTAATAAACGAAAATGATGAAGAAGACTATGTTGAAATAGCAGAACCAGTAGGAATAATAGCAGGAGTAACACCTGTTACAAATCCAACATCAACAACAATGTTTAAATCAATTATAGCAGCAAAAACAAGAAATGTAATAATATTTGGATTCCATCCATCTGCACAAAGATGTAGCTCAGAAGCAGCCAAAATTGTAAGAGATGCAGCAATAGCAGCAGGTGCACCAGAAAACTGTATATTATGGGTAGAAGAGCCATCAATTACAGCTACAAGATTATTAATGAATCATCCTGATGTAAACTTAATACTAGCAACAGGAGGAACTGGAATGGTACGTAGTGCATATTCTTGCGGAAAGCCAGCACTAGGAGTGGGACCAGGGAATGTACCATGTTACATCGATAAAACAGCAAAATTAAAAACATCTATAAATGACTTAGTATTATCAAAAGCATTTGATAATGGAATGATATGTGCATCAGAACAAGCAGTATTAGTAGATAGAGAAATATATAAAGAGTTTGAAGAATTAATGAAACAAGCTGGATGTTATTTTGTAAATCCAGAAGAAAAAGAAAAACTTAAAAACTCTATGTTTGAATATACAGAAGAATATGGATATAAATTAAAATCACATGTACCAGGACAATCACCATATACAATTGCAAAAGAAGCTGGATTTGAAATACCAAGAGATACTAAAGTAGTAGTTGTATACGAAGAAGGTGTTGGAAGAGAATATCCATTTTCAAAAGAAAAATTAAGCCCAGTATTAACATACTATATTGTAGAAAATGAAGAAGAAGGAATAAATAAAGCAGAAAGATTGTTAGAATTTGGAGGACTTGGACATTCAGCAGTAATTCACAGTGAAAATAATGAGACAATATTAAAATTCTCAGAAACAATGAAAGCTGGAAGAATAATAGTAAACTCTCCATCAACACATGGAGCAATAGGTGATATATATAATACAAATATGCCATCATTGACACTTGGATGTGGTTCATTTGGTGGAAATTCAACAACAGCAAATGTATCATCAGTAAACTTAATAAATATAAAAAGAGTTGCGAAAAGGAGAGTTAATATGCAATGGTTTAAAGTACCAGAGAAAATATATTTTGAAGCAGGTTCAATAGCCTACTTAGAAAAAATGCCAGATATAGAAAGAGCATTTATAGTAACAGACCAAGGAATGGTAAAATTAGGATATGTAGATAAAATACTTTACCATTTAAGAAATAGACAAAAATATGTACACTCAGAAATATTTAGTGAAGTAGAGCCAGATCCATCATTTGACACAATTAAAAAAGGTGTTGAACAAATGAATAATTTCAAACCTGATGTAATAATTGCTATTGGTGGAGGAAGCCCAATGGATGCAGCAAAAGGAATGTGGTTATTTTACGAACATCCAGATGCAGATGTTGAAGGACTTAAACTTAAATTTATGGATATAAGAAAACGTACCTATAAATTCCCTAAATTAGGAGAAAAAACAAAAATGGTTGCAATACCAACAACATCAGGAACTGGTTCAGAAGTAACATCTTTTGCAGTAATAACAGATAAAGAGAAAAATAAAAAGTATCCATTAGCAGACTATGAATTAACACCAGATGTTGCAATAGTAGACCCAGACTTAGTAATGAGCTTACCAAAATCAGTAACTGCAGATACAGGAATGGATGTATTAACACACGCATTGGAAGCATATGTATCTAACATGGCATCAGATTATACTGATGGTTTAGCAGAAAAAGCAGTTGAGTTAGTAATGAACTATTTGGAAGAAGCATATAATAATGGAACTAACAAATTAGCAAGAGAAAAAATGCATAACGCAAGTACTATAGCAGGAATGGCATTTACAAATGCATTTTTAGGAGTAGGGCACTCAATAGCTCATAAAATAGGAGCAGAATATCATATGCCACATGGAAGAATAAATGCTATACTTTTACCTTATATTGTAAAATATAATGGAAGTAAACCTTCAAAATTTGTGTCATTCCCTAAATATGAATATTATATAGCAGATGAGAAATATAGTCATTTAGCAAAAAAATTAGGACTAAAAGCAGACACAATTGAAGAAGGAGTTTATAGCTTAGTAGAGAGAATAAAACAATTAAATGAAAGTTTAGGAATTCCAAAATCTTTCAAAGAAGCAGGAATTAATGAAGAAGAATATTTTTCTAAATTAGATTTATTAGCTGATAGAGCTTTTGAGGATCAATGTACAACTGCAAATCCAAGAGTTCCATTAGTTGAAGAAATTAAGCAAATAATGATAGATAGCTACTATGGAAAATAAATAATTAGTTAATAAAGAGGAAATAAGGATTTAGGTCTTGAAATTCCTCTTTTTTTGTAAATCTAACTAATCTAAATGCTATTAAAATTTACTTATAAATAGACTTTTGAATTAGCATAAATAATATGTGGGAAAAGTGAAATAAAAAATAGACAAGAGAAGCAC
>CANPFO010000048.1 GCA_947573555.1 uncultured Clostridium sp.
ATTTATTATACACTCTCTCATAAAATGTGTCCATATATCTATTCTAACACCAAACTGTAGTATTTGTTCTCTTGTTTCATTATTAATTGGATATGTACTATTTCTTCTTGTTTTTTTCATTTTAGGATTTAATGGCATATAAATATATCTTCCTTTTTCTCCTTCATGTAGTTCTATTCCATCTACTACCAATGAATCTCCTATTAAAATACTTGCATATCCTAAAAATTTTCCTTTATTAATTTTCTTTACTCTAACTTCTTTAATTTCTAACATATAAAATTTCCTCCTTAAATTATTTAATTTTTATAAAAGAGTGATACCAAAATATCACTCTAATTTCTATTTATTTTTATGTTTTTTTCTCTCTGATACAATTATTAGTGTTGTTATTCCTAATAATGAAATTACTAAACTACTTACTAATAATACATAGCTTAACTCATTACCAGTTTGAATCTTTGGTATTAATTTATTGTAATAAGTAAATGTGCATATTGAATCATTCTCTTCTAGTAATTCACCATCTGCAAAAGTTCCTTGATCATTAATCTCTACTCTTACAACCTTATCTGATAGTTGGTAACCTTTTGGGGCTTTTGTTTCTTTTACAAAGTAAACTCCATATCTTAAATCTTCAAAAGATACTGTTCCATTTTCTTTATCTGCCTTGACTTCTTTAATTAATTTAGTACATTCAGCATCTTGGAAAATTCCAAATGTAAAGTCTGCCTTTATTACTTCTTCTGTTTCACTATCTGCTTTAATTACTTTAATTGTTTTTAAAATTGGCATATCTTGCATTTCTATTAATTGCGTATCTTTATCCGTTGATACTTCAAAATCAATACTTTCAGCTTGTTCAAACCCATAAGGACAAGTAGTTTCTGTAAGTGTATATTTCTTTCCTTCTTCTAAACCTATAACATGGTGTGGCTCATTACTAGAAATCCATTTATCTACTATATTTCCTTCTTCATCTGTTACTGTCAGCTCAGCTCCTGGTAATTCTTCTCCAGTTACTAAATCTGTTTTTGAGATTAATACTACTTTGTCAATCATTTCTATTTTTTGAGTATTTTTATCTGTTGTAACAGTAAATTGTATATCTGTAGCTTTTACATATCCTTCAATAGCAATCTCTTCGTGCAATGTATAACTTTGTCCTTCTATTAATCCTTGAATTCTATGAGCTTCTTTTCCTGATACCCATTTGTCTACAATATTTTTAGTTTTTGTATTAGTTACTACCATTGTAGCACCTTCTAGCTCGTTACCATTAATGTCCTTTTTAGTCATTTCTACTATTTTGTCTATTAAAGTAATTTCTTGTGTTTCTTTATCTTCACTTACTACAAATTCTATGTCTGATGCCATTACAAAACCATCTGGAGCATATAATTCATGCAATATATATTTTTTATTTTCTACTAATCCAGAAATATGATGTGGTTCTTTTGTGCTTGTCCAACTATCAACTATTTCACCTTGTTCATCAGTTACATTTATTTCTGCACCTTCAATAATATTGCCATCAATATCAGTTTTAATCATAGAAACAATTTTATCTATCATTTCTAACTTTTGATTTTCTTTATCTGTTGTAACAGTAAATTTTATGTCTATTGCTTTTACATAACCTTTGATGGCTATTTCTTCATGTAATGTATAGTTTTCTCCTTCAACTAGATTATTTATTCTGTGAGCCTCTTTACTAGATGTCCATTCATCTATAATATTATTATCTTTATCTAGAACCTGCATTTTAGCTCCTTCTAGTTCTTCTCCTGCTATATTTTTCTTAGTCATCTCTACTATTTTGTCTACCATATTGATTTTTTGAACATCTACTGTATTTCCTACTCTAAATTTTACATCTGTTGCCTTAACATATCCTAGGGGAGCTAAATCTTCTCTTAAAGTATATTCTTTTCCTACTATTAGTCCTTCGATTTTATGGCTTTGTTCTGAAGAAATCCATTCATCAATTATTTTACCATTTTCATCTATTACAGATAACTTAGCACCTGGTAATTCTTTCTCATTAGTTATCTCTGTTTTACTAACTTCTATAACTGTTGTTTTATTTTCTATATTCATATCTAATACATATTCTTTTGTTTTAGTATCAGTTTGCTCAAATATTACATCATGTTTTGTTTGATCTAGCACAGCACCATCTATTGTTGTAATTTCTCTTAGAAAATATTTTCCCATTGGTAATTTATCAACTGTTAATTTTCCTTCTTTGTTAAGATTATATTTTCCTATAACTGTGTCTTTTGCATATATAACACTTCCATCTGCATAGTCTAATATGTTTTCACTTGCTACAAGCTCAAAAGAAATCTTTGTAAAATCTATGTCTTTAATTAATGTTTTATCTACATCTTTTCTTAAATCTATTTTTTTAGTTAAATTTAGTTTTCCTTTTGGTTGTTCATTTTGAATAGTAACAGTTATCCACGCATCCAAATCTTTGTCATACTCTAATGTTTTGTTTCTGTTATTTACATCAAATGTTAATTCTTTATCCATTTGGATAAATCCTGTTGGAATCTTTATTTCATCTACTTTATATTTTCCAGCAGCTAACTTTGTTTCAGTTTTTGCAATTCCATCTTTATTTGTTGTCCAAGATTTATAATATTTATCTCCTACTTTACATTGTACCTGTTCCCATTGATTATTACTTGTATTTAATTTATACAATGAAAATGTTGCATTTGAATAAGTTACAAATTTTCCCGTATTTTTGTCTTTCTTTTGTAGTTTTATATATGCTTCAAATGGTAAATCATTTTCAACATATTCTCTTATTGGTGTTTTGCTATTTTTATCAATATTTACATAGAATTCTTTAACGGTTTCTATTTGTGAAGATGGAGTATATGTTTCATTAACTGTGTATTCTCCATACGCTAACAATCCAGAAACGCCATGTCCATTACTTTCAGTTCTGAATACTGAATATTCATCATCTGAAAATTCATTTAAGTGTTTTAATGCTTCATTAAAGCTTCCATAGAAATCTACATATTTAGTTAAAATTGCTGTAAATTCTGCTCCTCCTATCATTTCTGCTGTTGTATTATTGTTAGTAGAAACTTTAATAACCTCGAAAGGTGCTTTTTGAACTTCATTTCTTACTGTACCACTTTCACTAATTACTTTTGTATTAGCATCTTTATATGAAATTGTATAATTATAAATATTTTCATCTTTATTATATCCGTTAGGCACAATAGTTTCTTTAGCATAGTATTCTCCCATTGGTAGTCCTGTTATTTTATTTCCTTTTGCAGTAATTTCAGCTGGTGTTACTGAATTAGTAATTTTTGCTGTTGCAACACCATACTCATTAAATGTATAAGTTCCAATTTCTTCATCTTTTGAAAAGTATTTTATAGTACCTTTTTTATTATGAATATTGCTTTTAGCATATAGAGTATAGACAGCTCCTTTTATAGAAGCATCCCCATGATGAGATGTACCATCTATTCTATTACCATTTCCAGTTTTAATGTCTATCTTAGTTATAGCTATTTCTCCTGTTGGCTCTCTATTAACTATGGCTTGAGTAGCCGTTTCATTAGGTTTTACTTGTACTTTATAGGTTTCTGTGTTAAGTAAATAACCTGTTCCAACGGATTTTTCTTTTATTGTATATATACCTTTTTTAATCTTTTCTAATTTTATTTTTCCATTTGTTACAGTAACATCTCCATTATAACCAGGTCCATTAACTGTGAATACAGAACCTTCAACCAAATCACCATTAGTATTTAATTTAGTTAACTCTAGTTCTCCAAGTAAATTAATTTTTAAATCCATTGTCATTGTTACAGGATCATTATAGCCGAGTGCATATAATTGATTTTGCACACCATCAGCAAACTCAAAATATACTGTTGTGTCGTTATCTCTTGATTCTTCCTTAATCATTCCCCATGATGCCATAGTTTCATCCGAAATATTAAGTCTTTCAATAGTACAATTTTCAGAAACTGTAATTGTTAGTGTGTTCTCTCCTTTATTATGTTGAAAACGGATATTATTGGTTGTTGCATCAATACTAGAATATGACTGTAAAACACCGTTTGTATCTGTTATTGTTTTACTTTCTCCTGCTTCTACTTCAACTGTTTGTCCGTCAAAAGATGGTCTTCTTTTCATATTATTAATCTGATTATTTATATTGCTTTTAAAACTTTCATATTGACTTTGAAGACTAGAATCTCTAAATGTTGCACTAGATTGTCCCAAACACTCCCAGATATATTGCTGAGTAAATACATAGTCTAGTCTAGCATTATACATACTAGCTGCCATTATTCCTCCATCTACAACATAATCACCATGCTTGCTATACCACCCAAAATAAGCGATTTGGCAGGCTCTTTTTACTGTTGCATTTTTTGGAGTATAATATGTTCCATTATAGCTTGCATCTGTTGTAAAGTCCACCTTATGCTCTGCACAGAAAACTGTATATTGTTCTCCATTAGTTCTATTTATTAATTTTCTTATTAAAATACCTGTTCCACCAGAAGCTGCATGATCAGTAGTTTTAATATTTGATGCATATTGTCCACCAACAAAATTGCCACTACCAGAAACAGCAAGTACAGGACTTATAGTGCTAAAAATTGTTAAGAATAGCAATATGATTGCTATAATTTTTTTATTCATTATTAGATTTTTAATCATTTCTCTATCTCCTTTACTTAAAATTAAAAAAGAACAAGTAATCTTGCTCTTAAATGATTTTTAATATCATTTGTTTTTTCTATTATAAAAAGCCAAGAATTTATCTTGACTTTCTCTATTTATCTAAAGTAAAAATTAATAGTCCATTTTGAACAATACGGACAGCTCCAAACTTCATAACCGATATGGACAATTTTTTAGGTATTCATCCTTTTCTATTTTAAAACTTTCCCACAACTCTCCCCAATATGCTCTTTTATTTTCATAATCTGAGATAGCTTCAGTTTTAGTTGCATACCATTTATCTGAATTTCCTACATTCATACCGTGATTACTATTATTAGTACATCTTGTTGGAGTTGTTTTTTGTTGTGGTGTTTCTACTGTAGTATTTTTAGTTTTGTTATTTTCTTCTGTATTTTTTGGAGTATTTGTATTGTTTGTTATATTGCTATTGCTTTTAGATTTATTTGTATTATCTTTAGTATATTTATTTGTATTTGTTTTAGCAGCATTAGTACCTATCTTATTTTCCTTATTATTTGAATTATCTACAATATCTTCTTTTTCTTTTTCCCTTATAGTTATTTTAAATTCCTTTTCTACCTTGTTAGAATATATATCTTCTACTGATACTTTTGCAACATATTCTCCTCCTACACTTGAATTCACATTATTAAGATTCATTTCATAATCTTTTACTTCAGATAAGTCTGATACATTAATTAGTTCTTTAAAATTATATGTTGCTAAATCTGTATTAGCTGGAATTTCAACATCTTTTATAGATAACTCTGGTGCAATTGTATCTACTACTTTAACCTTTTGCTTTAAATTTTTCTTTTTATAATATACATTTATTTCATATTCTCCTACAGCTGGATAAGTTTTATCTTTTTCATTTTCAATCTTGTTTTCTATTCTAATTTTATCTAAGTTAATAAAACTATTTTCTGATAAGTTTATTAATTCTTTCAAATTAGGATTATATGTACTTCCATATTCTATAATTATTTCATCTTTTATAAGTGAAATGTCATCACTAAATCTGAATATTAATAATCCTTCAACAACACTTATCCAAATAATTGTAATTATAAAACTAATAAATAATTTTCTTTTCATTTATACCACCTCTTGCATAAGAGAATAGTATAGTTTAATTTTATTTACAATTTGAGAAAAAATTTGAGTTAGAAATTTCTAATATTTAATTAATTTTTTCTAATTTTGCAACAATATAATATCGTTGATCTGTTGGTATTGTATGATTATTTAGATAAGAACAAGTTGATAATTTTAATATTCTTTCAATTTTACCTACATCATTTATAGAATACTTGCTTTTCTTTTTATAGTATTCTATTTCTTCATTAAAATCCAACGATTTAGTATTGTTTTCCTCTGTATTAACGCCTATTGAATAGCAACTAAAAATAGTAGCTCTATAATTTTGATTCTCTGTATATATTTCTATACTAGGATGCTCTTCTAAAAATTTTCTGTCCATATATTTATCTAGTTCTGAAAACATAGTTCTATTTTTCATGTTATGTCCATACAAGATAGTTATATCATCTAAAAATGGATTTTTGTTTATCGTAAATATTGAACCATTATTATTATACTTTCCATCATATAAGCGTTTTAAATACTTTAAGCTTCCATCATCTTGTAAGATTGGATAATTAATATTGGTATTTTCTATCTTTATCCAACCTATTATATCTTTATTAGTGTTTTTAAGTTTTTTCCAATCTATATTAATACTTTCTTCTTCATCACTTTTTATAATTACATTTTCTACTAATTCACTAGTAGAATCTTTATTTTCCTTGTATTGTAGAAAGTCTTTTATTAGAAGATATGAAGATATTACAAATATTGTTATAAATACAATTATTATTATATGTGAAACTCTTACTTTTTTTATATCTATGCCACCTCCTTAATTATTTATTTTTAGCCTCACCTCCTTAACTATATAAATTTAAAATTTATATTTTATTGGTATAAATAATAGTATTTTGTTTTTGATAATTTGAATCGTTTTCTTCAATTGGTAGTACCATATTCAAGCCAAATAACCAAATCATATATACTAATATTATAAAAAAATGCTTTAAAATTTTTCTAACTTTTCTCATATTTATCCTTTACTTTCTATTAATTCTTTCTTGCCTTTTTCTTAATTTGAATATTAAATAGTTTTCTATATATCTTAGATATGTCTGAGAAATTTCTAGGATTATCTAAGATTTCTTTTATTTGACTAGGATAAAAATTACCAAAAACTAAATCGTAGATTCCGTTTTCTAAAGCAATCTTTGTATTTTCTTCTTTTTCATTTTTTAGTAATAAGATTACTCTTATGTTTCTACTCCTTAACTGATATAGGTATTCTCTAAAATCAGTTTCTATGGCATTGCTTGCAAGTATTACTGTCTGACTTTTAAATTTATCATCCTCAATAATAAAATCTGCATAGCTTACTACCATAGAGCCTTTAATTTCTGTTTCTAGTATTTTATCTATTTCATTGCTACCTGTAAAAATAACTACCATTATGCTTTATCTCCTCCCTTTAAAATTGTTAATGGATCTATTGTTTGTCCATTTTTCTTAACTGTAAAATGACAATGACAACCTGTTGTAGCTCCGATTCGTTGGATTTCCTGAAGAGTCTTTATAAGGATTACCTGATACATCATATACATTTTTAGGTCCAACCTTACCTATTACTTGTCCTTTTTTTACTTTATCTCCTTCTTTTACAAGAAATTTAGGATCACTATGGCAATATGAAAAAGTGTATTCTTCAGCTTTTATTGTTATTGTATATCCTCCTGCACCTCCCCAAGCTGTTCTTATTACTTCACCATCACATATTGCAATAATTTTTGTTCCTTCTGGTGATGCAATATCAATTCCGACTATGAAATGTTGAAGCTCCAGCTGTTGGTGCTGTTCTATTTCCATAATAGCTAGTTATATTGTTAAAACTTTTTCCTACCACGGGGAATTCAGCATTTCCTACTATTTCTTTACTTCCAAATATTCCTGCAATAAAATCTCCAACACTTTCAAAAAAGGATTTACTATCTTCATCTGTATATTCAGCAGTTGTATAATACTTAATTTCATTTTTCATATTACTCTTATCTTCGTTTTTGATACCTATATAAAAAATGTCTGTAATAAAAGAAACTAATATAAATATAATAACAATAATAGCTATGGGAATTGCTAATTTACTTAATAATATTAATGCTACTCTTCTTATTTTTTTCTTAACTTCTTTTTTTACTTTGTTTTTTATTTGTTCCTGTATCATGATTTATCTTGCTCCTGCATATTTGAAATAGCACTTTCTTCTTTATCTTTTTTGTTATAATCTTCTTTTCTTGTATTATTAATATTGTGTCTGTTGTATTCCCTATTTGTTTTAAAATTTCTTCCTTCAGCCATATACATTCCCATATTCAAAAATTCTTTACCTGTATTAAATATCTTTCTTTCAGTACTTATTCCATTATTATTTACTTTAGTAGTTTTTGTGGTATCACTTGTATTTTCTTGTTTATTTTCATTAATTTTTGATGTATTCATTGGTGATGTTTGCATTTGATTTGTTTCCATTTTACTGGTTGGCATAGGTGTTATTTGACTTTCTTCTGTATTAGTATCTTTTGCAAACATTCTACCTAAGAAACTTGTAGTACTTGTATTATTTTGTGTTTCATTTCCTTTAAACTGATAAGCTATTGTCTTAATACTATATGCCATTGCTCCAGCCATGCCTATTCCTCTGTTTGCCAACTCTTCATTATTGACACCTGCGATTCGAGATACCAAATTTTGAAGAGTATTTTGCAAAGCATCTGCAATTGGTAAAATCATCATTGCCCATAAAATAGATGTTGCCCATCCTCCAGACTGTGGCAAGAATTCCATATATACTAAAAATAGAAAGGCATATATAAATTGCATAAAAATATTAATTAAAATTTGTCCAAACCAAATTGCTGCTCCAATTGTTCTTTTATTAATCATCCACATAATAGCAATAATTGGTGTAAAAAGTGTAAATATAAGTATTGTAAATTGCCTTATTATAAACTTCACATTTAACTTAAAGAATAAATAAGCAAATAAAGCTATTACAATAGCAGTTGCTATTGCGTTTCCTGTTTGTATATTCGTAATTACGCTATTTCCAAGTAACTCATCTAAACTTCCATTTGCATATCCTACGATCATATGTACTAGATTATTATTTAGTAATAGCAGAAATTTTACAAACAATGGTGCAATTCCTATTGATACTGCTCCAAAAAATAATCTCATTAGACTATCTTTTGCTTCACTTCTTTTTTCAATACTATATCCTCCAATTATGAATTTGTAAGCAACAATTACTACTGCAATTAGTATTAAACTTCCTGCAACTCCTGACATTATTTTGTACCAGGACATCATAGAATTCCATTGCAAGCTTGTAAATGGAGATATATCTGTCGAATTTTGTGCAAATATTAGCTCATCATAATTTTTAAATCCTACACCAAGTTCTTTATTAGTTGTTAAGTCAAATACTGATTCTGCCAAACCTCCGTATCATCTTAGCAATTATTTTCTCAAAAATTCCACCATCATCTGAATCTATAGTTTTTTCTATTTCAGATTTTTCTTCTTTATCATCGTCATCTGTAAAGAAGTTAGCATTTGATTTTGGTATAAATAGGCTTAAAAAAACAAGTATAATCAAAATACTTGCAATTAATTTTTTATTTATCTTTTTCAAAATCCACCCTCCTTTACACCTTCAGCATTTCTTTTTCTTTGTCTAAAATCTCGATTGCTATTGCTGATACTTTTCCTTCCATATAAAGGAGTGCTTCACCTTTCTTTGCTTGCAAAAGGAACTCTCTTGTACCATTAGATAATTTAAAAAATTCGATTATCTTATCAACACTTGCTGGTGATTGTTTCATTATAATTGCTGTACCACAAGAATTTAAGCTTGCTCTTCCCTGAGGTGAAGCTGTAAATTCTTCTGCCATTTGACTTGCTAAAACTAACCTTACGCCTCTTTTCCTTGCACGGCGAGCTAATTGTTCAATAAAATTTGCCGTTTCTTCATATTTAAGCATAGTCCAGGCTTCATCAATATATATAGACTTCTCTTCATATAAATTTGATCTTCTCATATATTTTTCTGTAATCCAAGTCGTAATTACCAGACTTGAATAAAATTTAGTTACTTCATCTGTTATATTAGATAAATCAAAATCTATACAAATATCATTTATATTAATATTGCTTTGACAATCAAACATTCCAAGGCTTTTTCCTCTTAGAAATCCTGTTAAAATTTCTGCCAGTTCTTTTGAATTCTTTTTACTTGCAAGAATCTTTTGGAAATCAGTTAATGTAGGCATCTCTTTTTTTATTTTACCTAAGGTTAATTTATTACCTATTTTGCCACCTTCTTTTTCATATAGACTTTCTTTAAATGTTGTTATTCCTTTTGATTTGTATGTTTCAATTACACTTTCTTCTATGTCTACTAGCTCTTTAGCATTAAGTGGTCTATCCATATAATTTTTCATTATTCCAGATAAAATTGCTCTTATTTCTGCCACTTTATTTAAGATATTTATTTTTTCCATACCATTTTCTTCTTGTTCGACATCTATATCAAAAATATTAATTCCTGCATCTATGCCTTGTTTTATAGATATTACTCTTCCACCTAAATTTTCAGTTCTTTTTTTGTATTCTCCTTCAATATCTAAAATTGCTGATTGTGTGTTTTTAGTAACTAGAGATCTTGCTGAAAGTGTGTCCATTGTTACTGATTTTCCAGCTCCTGTTATTCCTAAAATTACAACATGAGGATTCGTTAAATTTTTATCAAATGTGTCTAAATATACAGGTAATCCTGTAAAATAATTTCTTCCTATTGGCACTCCATTTGGACTTGATTCTGTGTTAGAATTTGCTATTGGAAACATTGTAGCTAAACCGTCAGATGTTACATTTCTCTCATAATCAAATATATTTAATTCATTAAATGGTAAATTTGCTTTTAATCCTTCCAGTTGTCTAAAATTAAGAGTTCTTGCTTTTGCTGAAATTTTTGCAAACTCATTTTTAAGTAGATTACTTTTCGCATCTAGCTCTTCTAAGTTTGTACTATTAATTCTAAGTAGTATTGTAACGAAAAACAATTTATCATTTGCTGTTTGTACTTGCCTTCTTATTTGATCATAGTCATAAATCATCTTTTCTAAAGGATGTATTAAATCAATATTTCCTTTATTTTCATAGGTCTGCCTTTCTGATTCTAGTATTGTTACTTTTTTATTTAATTGCCTAATTACACTATCATCATTTGCTGGTCTATTTATAATACTCAAACTTATATCTCCAAGCAAATTAAATATTCTATCTAGCCAACCTAGATATGTCTTATTGGGATATGCTGAGATTACAAAGCTTCTTGAATATCTATTTTCTCCAAGAACCGTATAATCTCTTTTTTCATCTATGCAATCTGGTATAATAAGTTCTATTAATTCTGGTACTTTATCAAAAATATCCTGCTCTTTTTGTTTTAGCTTTTTCTTTCTAGCCTTTTCTAATGATATTTTCTTTTCATTTTTTCTATGCTTTACTTTTTGCTTGAACATAAAAATCTAGCCCTCCTTTCTTGATAATATTTCTTAATTGCTCATTGGAATTTTTATTCAACTCCCTATGTATAAGTTCGATTATATCAATATCTGAGAGCAATCTTGTTGTAACTTTTATATTAGATAAACTATATCTTAAATCTTCATAATATTCTTTTAATTCTCTTTCTGCTTTTTCATAAGGTTCATTAGAAGTTATAATAAGATAGTTTTTTCTAACATATAGATTGTCTTCCTGCATTATATTTTCTAGATATTCTATAATGCTTTCTCCATATTCTTTAATATTGTTATTCTTTTGTTTTTCTATATTGTTTCTAATTGTTTCTATTTTCTCTGTTGTATCTATTTTTTCTATTGTACTGAAAAATTGTGTTTGGTTAGTAAAAGTTTTCGCTATTTTTATTAGATTGTTGTCAATATTATTTTGTTCTATATCATTTAAAAGTCGGTATTCTATACTTCCTAATTCAATAATTATGGAATGTCTATTATTTACAGTTAATATTCCATCTTTAATTTCTCCAATTCCCCATATATTTTTTATATTTTTCCTTTGTTTCTTTAAATTAACTTTTT
>CANPFO010000049.1 GCA_947573555.1 uncultured Clostridium sp.
CGACAAAAACCATCAAAAAAAGTGAGACAAACAAAACCTGTCCCAACTGTCTCATCTAAAGAACTCCTCTACTTTTTTTATCAGTTCTCCTTTATTTTCTATTTTATTTATTTCACTTCTAAATTCACTAGAATTACACATATTTTTTGTATACCAAGCAATATGCTTTCTCATTTCTCTAATTGCTGTTATTTCTTCTTTTGTTTGCAACTCTAATTCAATATGTTTTTTTATTATTTTTAGTTTTTCTTCATTTGTTACTTCTGATAATTTACTTCCTGTTTCTAAGAAATATTTTATTTTTTGAAAAATCCATGGGTTTCCGAATGTTCCTCGTCCTATCATAATACCATCTACACCTGTATATTCAAACATTCTTAGTGCTGTTTCTTCGTCGACTATATCTCCATTCCCGAATTACTGGAATTTTTATACTTTCTTTTACCTTTTTTATTATGTCCAAATCTGCTTTTCCTGAATACATTTCTGTTCTTGTTCTTCCATGGATTGTAATTGCTGATACTCCTGCTTTTTCTGCCATTTGTGAAAATTCTACTGCTACTATATTATTTAAGTCCCATCCCTTTCTTATTTTTAGGGTTACTGGTTTTTTTGAGTTTTTTATTACTGATTCTATTATTTTCTCCGCTTTATTTATATCTAATAGTAATTTACTTCCATCTCCATTTTTTACTACTTTAGGTGCTGGACATCCCATATTTATATCTATTATATCTATGTCTGCTAAGTTACTTATGTATTTTGCAGCATATCCCATAGTTTCTTCGTCGCTTCCAAAGATTTGCATACTTATTGGTCTTTTTTCTTTTTCTACATTCATTAATAATTTTGTCTTTGTATCATCATAAAAAATTGCTTTACTGCTTATCATTTCTGTGCATACAAGTCCTGGTCCAAATTCTTTACATATTTTTCGAAAAGGCAGGTCTGTTACTCCTGCCATTGGTGCTAATATTAAATTGTTTTCTAATTCTACATTTCCTATTACTATTTTTTTTAAATACATACATTTCTCCCTAAATGTGATTGTGTGGCATTGATTTAGTTCCTTAACGCCTTATTTTACAAATATTGTTTTTTGCCTTTTACTACTTATATTTAATAGAATTCCTATTAATATATAGCTTGTTATTAATGAACTTCCTCCATAGCTTACAAATAATAGAGGTACTCCTGTAATTGGTAATAGTCCCATTACCATTCCTATATTTTCTACCATATGAAACATAAATATTCCTGCAATTCCAGAAGCTACTATTGATCCTATATTGTCTTTTGCTGTTTTGGCAATATATAATGCTTTTGTTACTAAAAATACATATAATACTATAATTGTTCCGAGCAATTATAAATCCCATTTCTTCGCTTATTACAGAGTATATAAAGTCTGTCGTTTTAGGGTATAAGTATCCTAGTTGAGTTTGGTTTCCTTTTAATAATCCCATTCCAGTTAATTGTCCTGCTCCTATTGCTAATTTTGACTGGATTATATTATACCCGCTTCCACGTGGGTCTGATTCTGGATGCAAAAATATATCTATTCTTTTTTGTGCGTGTTCTGGAAGTACAAAATTATATAATATTGGTATTGATATACATACTATTATTATTCCTGTTATTATATATTTTTTATCTAGTCCTGATGTAAACAATATCATTGCAAGAGATATAATAAATGCCATTGCAGTTCCATAGTCTGGTTGTTTTATTATTAATAACAATGGTATTGCTACTATTGCTAATATTATTAATAATTTTGTAGGCCTATTTATTTCTTCTAGATATCTTTGCTGTATTTTTGATATTGCAAATGCTAAAAATAGTATTACTACAATTTTGTCAAATTCTGATGGTTGTAATAGAAATCCACCTATATCAAACCAGCTTGTTGCTCCGTTTATAGGTTTTGTAAATAACACTGCTATTAGTAGCAGAATAAATATACCATAAAAAATTGGCGATAGTTTTACTAATGTTTCATAATTTATTAGCATTACTATTACCATTATTGTTATGCTGACTACTAACCATATAATTTGTTTTTTAAATTCATTATATTTTGTTTCTTGTGTAGCTGAAAATAGTGCAATTAAACCTATTGTTGTAAGAATAATTGCAACTATTAATATGCCCCACTCCATATTTTTTAATTCTCTTTTTCTCATTAAATCACTCTTTTTCTTATTATTCTTCTGATTTAATTTCTACTGCTACTTTTTCTTCTATTTCTTCATATGTTTCTTCTTTATTATCTATGTCACTATTTATTTCTTCATTTTCTGTCTCTTCTTGTTCTTCTTTATCCTCTTCTAATTTTTCCTCTTTTTTGTTTTCTTTATTCTCTTCTTTATTCTTTTCTTTATTTTCTTCTTTTATTTCTTTAACTGTTTCATTTTTTATGTTTAGAATAGGAATATTTGCATATAAGGCTGGTGCTCCATTTGTTCCATCTTCGTTTTCTTTATTAGTTAACCTTACATCTATTTCTTTTTCATCTACTTCTATATATTTTTTTATTACTTCAATTATCTCTTGTTTCATAAGTTCTAAGAAATCAGCTGATACATTTGCTCTGTCTTGCATTAATACTAAATGTAGCCTTTCTTTTGCTGTGTCTTTTGAACTTTCTTGAGATTTTTTCTTTTCATCTTTTTTGACTATATTTTTAAAGAAATTTATCATATTTTCCAACATTGCTTCCTACTCCTTCACTAGCTTATTCGTTTTATCTTTTAAAAATTCTTCTTATTTTTGCTAAAAAGCCTTTTTCTCTTCCAGGTACTGTTACCTCTATTTTTTCTCCTAATACCCTTTTTGCTATTTCTATGTATGCTTTTCCTGATGGTGCTTTTTTATTTTGTATTACTGGTTCCCCTTTATTTGTTTGAGTTATTATGTATTCGTCATCTGGTACAACCCCAATTAAATCTATTGATAATAAATCTACTATATCATCAACATCCATCATTTCGCCTTTTTTTACCATATTAGGTCTTATTCTATTTACTACTAGTTCAGGATTTTTTATTTCTGATGATTCTAATAATCCTATTATTCTATCTGCATCTCTTATTGCTGATATCTCAGCTGTTGTTACTACTATTGCACGGTTTGCTCCTGCAATAGCATTTTTAAATCCTTGTTCAATTCCTGCTGGGCAATCTATAAGTATATAGTCAAATTCTTCTTTTAGTTTATTTATTAATTCTTTCATTTGTTCTTCATTTACGGCACTTTTATCTCTTGTTTGGGCTGCTGGTAGTAGGTATAGTTCTTTAAATCTCTTATCTTTTATTAGTGCTTGTCTTAGTTTGCATTTTTCTTCTACAACATCTACTATGTCATATACAATTCTATTTTCTAGTCCCATTACAACATCTAGGTTTCTTAATCCTATATCTGTATCTACTAGACATACCTTCTTTCCTTCTACTGCTAAGCTTGAACCTAAATTTGCTGTTGTTGTTGTTTTTCCTACTCCACCTTTTCCTGATGTTATAACTATTACTTCTCCCATATTTTTCCTCCTTAGGATTTTTTCAGTATATATAATACAACGAAAAGCATAAAAAGTCAATTATTTTATGTATAAAGCTACTCTAAATCCTACTTGTCCAATTTTGTTATTTATATTACTTTCTACTCTTGAATTTATGTTGTCATTTCCTCCGCTCTTGCCGCCTCTTTGAACTTTTTGTGTGGTTCCATAACTCTCCATCGTCCATTCTGAAACATTCCCTGCTATGTCATATATATTCTTTATATTATATTCTTCATATGTTCCTGATTTTATCAAATTTCCTGATTCGTTATAATTACCTTTTGTGCTACTATTTTCTAACAAATATTTTAATGATTTATCTTGGTTTATCCATCTTATAATGGCATCCCATTGTACTCCATAGCATAGTGTACTATTTTCATACATGCTTCTTGCTACTTCTACTGCTCCATTTGTTTCATCTGTCATACTTTTTCCCCATACAATAAAGTTATATATATATTTGTTTTTCTTTATTATTGGTGTACTTGTTATATTAGATTCATTAGTTCTAGCTTTATCTTCTTCTATTCCTGTTTCATATCTTCCTATGTAAAATCCCTTATATTCTTTAACGCTTTTATACATTTCTTGTACTTCTTTTATGCTTGTGCTTTCTGTTTCATCTATTGTTCTTCCATTTGATGATGGTTCATAGTATTTTCCATCTGTTGGTTCTGTTGCCTCAAATTTTTCTTGGCTTGCTATATCTTGATTAATTTCTTCTCTTGTAAATTCATAAAAGTCATTTACTGGTATCCATACAAATTCATTCCCTATACTTTTTCCATTTTCATCAATGCCATCTGTTATTACTAATCCACTTTTTATTTCATTTGTTCCTTCTGCTAAACTTACTCTAAATCCTTTGGGTATATATGCTATATCTCCATTTTTATCAGTATATTCTCCATTTTCGGTATATGTTTCAGACCATTTATTTTCTTCTATATTTTGATATATTACTTTATTTGTAATTTCATTTTTAAAATATCCTTTATAGTAATTTACACTTTTGATAAACTCGTCAACATCTTGTCCATTTTCTTCTGTTATTACAACAGTTGAAGGTACTTTATCTATTGCTGATACTTGCTTTTTCCATGTGTATTGCATTTGGCTTTCATTATCTATTTTTTCTTTTTTGTTATTTGATATTACTATACTTTCATTTCCTCCATAATCTTTGCTTTTACCTATATAGTAAAATCCATCTGGAATTAGTATTCCATCAATATACTTTAAGTCTATTGTTGTTTCATCTGCTTGAGTGTAATCTGTATAATATATTTGAGTTTCTTCATTTTGTTTTATTCCTATTCCTTGTACATAAAATATATTGTGGCTATTTGTGTTTATTATATATAAATCTGTATACTTATTTGCATTTTCCTTATCAGCCTTTGCTTTTTCGTAATCTTTACCATAATTTAATGTTATTCCTTGCATTGCTTCTAAGTCTATAATATAAAATTCATCTATTTTATCATTATTTTTACTTAGGATATTTGCGTTTTCTAAGTGATTTATATTAGTGTATTTTATTTCTGCTGGTATTTTTCCATATTGATTATAATATTCAGATACTTTGTTTCGCAACAGTTGTATATCACTATATAAATTGTTTAATACTTGTATATGTATGCTATCTTTTGCATTATAAATTAACATATTTGTCATAATTAATAACACTATAACTGTTATGATTAGTGCTATCATTGTGACTCCTTTGTTTTGTTTTATTTTATTTTTCATCTTCTGAATCTCCTTATTTCTTTAATATTAGTTTACTATTAAATTATTCCTTTTTCAAGTTTTTTTTATTTTTAAGTTCGAATTTTAAAAAAGATAGATATTTATTAAATATCTATCCTTTTACTTTATTCTTATAATATCTATATTACACAGTTGTACCATATACTGTAGCATTATTATGTTCTAAGTACACTGATAATGTTGCTTCTTTTCCTATTGATGGTGGTTCGTAAATTGTTGTATTAAATTGTACATAATAATTTCCATCTTGATTTATAATAAAATCTGATGTACCTTTTTCACCTCTATATAGTATATGAAAAGTTTACATTTTATTGACTATCTTTCAAAATCATCATTCTCCTTGATATTATATTTTGTCAATTTTTTTATTGCTTGTTGTACGTTTTTCCATTCCCTCTTGTGAATGTCTCCAAATAGAAGAAATCACTAATCTAGACTTTGTTTCTACAACTAATTTTTTAACTTCTCTAAACATTCGTAGTCAAAAGGATATGAATATGCTGAATGAGGTTTATGTGTTTGGTTATATACTTTAATTAAATTATTAACAGAGTTTATAACTCCATCTACGTCTAAAAATATAATATTCATTTTTCTCCTTTATTTTTTCTAACTTATAAATACAATTCCAATTTCAAATTATTATTTATCGATTCAAATTTCTTTTAAATTCTATTTTCATATGGTTTAAATTCAAAATTAAATCCAGTATATTTAAAATGCTTAATGTTAAAATATTCTTCTATATCATTTTGAGCGTTTTGGGATATTTTATCTATTCTACATATAGAATTATTATATTTTGTTAAAGGAATAATATATCTTTTCTTTCCTTTAACACTTATACAATATTTATCTTCTACTGGTATATTGCTTCCATAAGTGTCAGTTGCATTTTGAAATTTAATAAAATTTTCTCTAATATATTCATCTTCACATGTTAATATTTTATTGATAACTTCTTGTTCCGATAAATTATACAAATCATTAATGGTTAGATAACCTCTAACATTCATAGATTTTACTATGTCAGCTAAAAATTGCATAACCGTTCTATCTTTATCACTTACCCATTCAGGCCATAATTTTGATATTATATGTATATACTTTTCGCATACTTTCCAATCATTAAATCCTAATTCTTGAATACCTTCTTCATTTTTTAAGATACTAACATTATTATATATTTCTTTTATAGTATCTAATTCCCATACTCTATGAAAAACTAGTCCACTGGAAAATGTATATTCAAATCTATCTGCACTTAATTTAGGTGTATCATTATCTGCAATTGGATAAATATGATAGTCTGATATTTCTTCGACTTTTATTGCATCTCTATTTAATAGTGTCATTATTTCTTTTGAATCTCTTATTATTTGTTCTGTTCGCTCTTCAGTAGATTCTTGATGCTCTGAATCTCCATTCATAAAATCTATACAATGTTTAAAAGTTGGAGTTGCTATATCATGAAATAGCCCTGCTAAAGTTTGCTTTTTATCTTTTGTAAAATGCCATATTATTAGAGCTACTCCTACACTATGGTCTAAATTTGAATACCAATACTTAATGTTAAATACTTTTGTATAATCAGTTCCACAACTCATACTTGTGCCATGAATTCTTTGCATTTCTGGTGTTTCAATATATTCTAATAACCATTCTGGAAATTCTTCGGATAATATTTTAAAATACTGTCTTACTTCTTCATTTAATTTTTCCATATACATACTTCTATTCCTCCTTTATTTTTTTATTATATTTCATTTTACTTAAAAGTACAAGTTAGGCTCTTTTAAATTCTCTCATAAATGTATTTTCTTTTTTTATATCTAATATCTTCTTTTATTACTAAATAAAGTAGATACATATCTATTAAAAAAATAGATATGTTATGGACATATAATATTAATACACTTGATGCTGCTATAATTGTTAAAGTAATAATTTTAGATATATTATTTATATATTCTTCTGACTTCATTTTTCCAAAACTAATATGTAGTATCCCTTTTATAATTCTTCCACCATCAAGTGGATATATTGGTAATAAGTTAAATATCATAATTAGTAAATTTGTATAAATCATTATTAGGCTTTTATCTATATTTAATTGAGCTATTATTAATATTACTATTAAATTTGTAATAGGTCCTGCAGCTGCTACTATTATCTTTTTTAGCTCTAACATATTTCCATTTTTTATTTTTTTATTGTATTCTTCTACTTTTATTTTAAATGATATTGAAACTCCAAATGGCATTAATTCTAATTTTTCTGGTCTCATTTTCATTAATGCTCCTGCTGTTAAATGTCCTAGTTCATGTATTAATGCAAAAATCATTATATATGCATATAACTCAATTTGATTCGTGAAATAAAATAATATAAGAAAAATGAATATTTTCAAGTCTATTCTAAATCTCATAACTAACTTCCTTCTTATAATTCTAATATTTTTTGAGGGTCTATTGTCTTTTCTGAAATTCTTATTTCGAAATGTAAATGTGGTCCTGTTGAATTTCCTGTTGATCCTACTTCTGCTATCTCTTGTCCCTGAGTTATTTTGTCTCCTTGCTTTACATACAAGTTATTGCAGTGTGCATAAATAATACTTATATCTCCTATTTGTATTTTTAGATGTTTTCCATAGTCTCCTTCCTCTGATGCCAAAACTACTTCTCCATCTGTTGCTGCTTTTATTTTTGTTCCTAGGTTTGCTGCAATGTCTGTTCCAGTATGGTTTTTAGGTACTGTACTAGTTGTTGGTTCTCTTTGTCCATATTTTGAAGTTATTATTCCCTCAATAGGTTTTATAAATGTTGTTGTTGCTTTTATTTTTTCAATTTCTTTTTCTTCTTCTGTCAATTCTTTAGGCTCTTGCACTTGTTCTTGATTATTTGTTTCTGAAATAATTTGATTTTGAGTAGTCTCTATATTATTTTCAATAACATTCTCATTAATTTTATTTTCAATTTCATTGCTGTCCCCTATTATGTTTTCTTCTGCTCCTCCTATTGCTCCATCTATGTTATTTGTATTGTTTATTTTTAATTTTTCTATGTTTTGTTCTACACCTTGTTTAATATTTAGGTACATTTCTTGAAAATTTACATCATATGATAATATTTCGTTTATTTTTTTTATGAAATCTTCTGAAAATATATAGTTATTATTTTGTATTATATATATAACCAAATATATAGATAAACTGACTACTATTTGTATTATCATTTTCTTTAATAATTTTATGTCTTTCTTATTTTCTTTTTTATTTATTGATACAGTTGTTGTTCTTCTTTGGCTTCCTTCTTGTCTTCTTGCATAAATTTCTTCTGCTCTCCTTATTTTTTCTTCAACTGATAATGCTCTTTCCATTTTCTGATCATTCCTCTCTTCCTTAGTTTTCTTTTAAACTATATGTGAGTTTATTTTGTTTTATGATTAAAAAGAACAAAAAATGAACTTTCCAACCATAGGTTAGAAAATTCATTTTTCATATTGGCTCTCTATTAATTAAAATATTATTACTAACATTTCTAATATGCACATTGCTGTTATAAACATTGAATATTTCTTTAATTTGCTATATTTTTCTTTAGCTTCTTTGTTAAAAATCTTCTTTTTATCTTTTTTCTCTACATCTGTAACATAACTGTTTAATATCATTTCCGCTTCTTTTAATATATATTCTTTATCTTTTTTTGTATCCTCATTTTTCAGATTCTTTTTGCCCTCTAAGCTTTGAAAATTTTTTATCTTTTTATTTGATTTCAATATTATAATTGCTTCATCAATTATATTTGATGGTAAATTTTTTAAAACTACCATATTTTTTAATTTGCTTGATTCCATTTGTACCTCCTTGAAACTATATGTATTTTTTATATTATTTCCATATTTTTCAAAGTTATACAAACTAGTTTATTTTAAAGTCTTTATGCTCCTTACACTTTTATCCATTTACATTATTTTTATTATTTTTGTTGATTATAACTAAAACATTATCCTAATTATTGGATTAACAATAATTTTAAAGAAACTCCACAAGAATTAACAAATACATTTAATAATTTCTATATTTCAAAATGAGATAGTAATTAAACTATCTACCTTAAAATTGTAGTTTTTATTTAGTCAATACTTTTTTATTCCAACTTTTTTCATTACACTTAGGACATTTCATATATCTGGTTCTTCCATAGTGCATTGCAAATAATACACTTTTATATGTTGGAATATATTTATAATGACATTTATCACATTCATAATAACCTGCTGTTTGTTCGATTTTAATAGCATTTATTACTCCTACTGCAAAAACAATGCTTCCTCCGATAATAAGCAATATTCTTATTACTGAATACATCTCTACAAAAGATGCAAGAAAGACTAAAATTAAAAATGTTATAGAAGAAATATATCCAATGACTATTTCAAGTCTTAACATTTCTTTGTCTGTTTCTTCTTTTTGTTTCTTCATCTCCAATAAGTTTTCTTCTGCTTTTTGATTATAATTTTCCATTTTAATAACCTCCCCACTTAATAATTCATTTACACTAATATCAAGTTCATTACATAGTTCGAGCATTATAGAAGAATCAGGCATACCTTTTCCTGTTTCCCATTTTGATATAGCTCTATCTGTAATATTTAGTTTTTCTGCAAGCTCTGCTTGTGTCATATTTTTACTTTTTCTACATTTAGCAATGAACTTTCCTACTTTTGCTTGCTCCATATCTTTGCCTCCTTTAATATTATTGTAAAATCTTTATATATAAAAGTAAACATACTAATCGTTGAGTGAGGAAAACAACGATTAGTAGAATTACAAAATTTCATTATTATTTATATTTCTTTTTGCTTATCAGTTAACTGTAATTTAATTATTTTTTTCTCTACAATTGTAACTTTATCTATAAACTCTCCATTTTCATAGCAATATTTACAATAATCTACATTGATACTTCCATCTCTTTTTGTACCTAATTGTTCATATGCTATCTCCTAAACAAAATCCTTTTATTCAAAATCAAATAAAATGCAATAATTACTAATAATAAAGCTATTGAGCCAACATCGATTTTTTTATTTTTTCATATCCCACCTTGCTTTTAATTTGTAATTTAGCAATTATTTAATATTAAAATTTTCTGTTTTCAAATCACAATAATATCTACCACTTGTAGCAGTAAATTTTAAAACACAATAATCTGGATCAGTTACACCTTTTTTATAAAACATTGTATCACCCTTTTTCCAAATCATGTTTTTAGTTTCTTGGTCTGTTAAGACTTCCATTTCTCCTTTTAGCATAACACCAGCATACTTAATTAGCCCTTTGTGGTAAAAGTATATACTAGCATTTGAATTATCTTTATATTGACTAACTCTAATAGAGGAAGTGTTAGTAGAAAAGTAAAATTCTTTTAGTCCTATTCTTTTTCTAGGTTTTAGCATTGCTTTTACATTAGGATAGTTTTCATCATCAATAGAACATATAAAACTAACTTTTTGTTTATCAATAAATGTTTCAATTTTCTTTAAATCCATAATACTTCATATTCCTTCCAAATTGTAATTTATCTTTCTTCATTATTCTTAAAGTATTTATATCCTAATATACAAAT
>CANPFO010000050.1 GCA_947573555.1 uncultured Clostridium sp.
AATATAAAAAAATTCTCAAAAAAAGTGTCCAAAAACTTGACATAGATCCAATTATCTACTCAATTAATTAAGATATTAGAGTGTATAGCAAAAGGACAAATCGATGTTTTTTATGTAGATTGTTTTAAAATGCTTACAAGAAATTTTGATAAATTATTAAAAGTGTTAGAAATAGTATTGGAAAATGAAGGATGTTTTTTGACAAGCAATTATATGATAACAGATACTTATATAGGTAAACGTTCTAATATATATAGAGCAGCTCATACAATAAAAGAAATGAAAGAAAAAATGAAAGATAGCGAATTTTTTAGTGATGTATCTAAAAGTCAAAAAATTTTTCTGAAGAGTTATGTTGATAGTTATTTTCTAAATTAATGAATAGATATTTTTAATCTAGCCAAAATAAAAATGGTGATTAGATTGAAAATATCTTTTATTAAATATGAAAAAGAACAAAAATATAACATTCCTAAAATGGCTGGAATGAATGTAGAAGAGATTATAGAACCAGAGCAAGTAGATAATAAAATAAAGGAATTAAAAGACAAAGATTATACAACAATAGTAATTTCAAATGAACTGGCAAGTTTTTCGGAAAAGATTGTTAATAAGTATAAGTATGATGATTCTATAAAAATAATAATATTGCCTTAAAAATTATAAATAATAGTCATAAATCATTAAATTACACATATAGATTTATAAAGTAAATCTGTAAGGAGGTAAAAAATGATAGAGGCACAAAGAGAGAGTTTAAGTGTAAATAAATTAGTAGCTCAAAAAAAGGATATTATATTTGCAGAAGGAGATATGATAGTACCAGATTCAAAACCTGATATTTTGAATACAATTTGTACAAGTGGAGTTGTATCTGTATATAAAAAAGAAGTTCAAGATGGAAAGATTAGACTAGATGGAGCAATTAATACATATATAATGTATATGCCAGATGGTAATGAAGACACTGTAAGGGGATTAAATACTAGCATAGATTTTTCTGAAAATATAAGTGTTTCAAATTGTACAGAAGGAATGGATGTAATTTCTGATGTGAAAATAAAATCAATAGAAGCAAAAGTTATAAATGGAAGAAAAGTAGGCATAAAAGCAACATTAGAAGTAAGCTTAAAAGTATATTCAAATGAAGAAGTAGAGGTAATTAATGATATTCAGAATGAAAATAATATTCAAATATTAAAGGAGAACCTTAAGGTAAATTCTTTAGTAGGTAGAGGGGAGACTAAAATTTATGCTAAAGATAATATTCAGATTGATAATATGGACAATTTAGCAGAAATTTTGAAAGCTCATGTTTGTCTAGTAGACAAGGATATAAAAATTAGTTACAATAAAGTATTAACAAAATCTGAAGCAGAAGTAAAAATAATGTATTTAACAGAAGATAATAGAATAAATATGGTAAATTCTAAAATACCAGTTGTAGGTTTTATAGATATACCAAATGTTACAGAAGGAAATTTGTGTGATGTTAATTATGAAATAAAAAATATCATAATAAAGCCAAACTCACAAGAAGAACATTCAATTTATATTGAAATAGAAATTGAAGTTGTATGTTGTATATATGAAGAAAAAGATATAAATTTAATTCAAGATATGTATAGTCCAACACAAAATTTAAAATTTGAAAAAAGACAAATAATGACAATGACAGATAAGCAAAATATATCTAATATAAAACAAATTAGAGAAAAAGTAAATTTAAAAGACGTAGAAGGGCTTAATTTGAAGGATGTAGATGTTACAAATACTATTATAAATGAAAATAAAATAAATTCAAAAATATTATATGAATCAGAAATGAATTTACAATTTATTTTTGAGAATGATAAAAAACAAGTTATAGAAAAAGAAGTTAAAATACCTTACGAGTATGTTGTGGAAAATTTACAAAATGGTGAAAACTTAAATGCTGATACAAACATTGAAGTAAAAGCACAAGATTTTATAGTTCAAGATGGTGGCGTTATTAATTGTAGTGTCGATTTGCAAAATGATACAAACTTGTACAGAATGGTAAATTTAAATATGTTAGATAGTATTGAAGAAGATGGAGAAAGAGAAGAACAAGACTATAGTATAGTGATTTATATTGTAAAAAAAGGAGATACTCTTTGGAATATAGCAAAAGAATTTGGAACAACAGTAGATGGAATTGCTAGAGTGAATGGTATAGAAAATAGAGATTTAATAGTTCCAGGACAAAAATTGTATATACCAAAATTTGAAAGAATATCGGAAGTAAGCTATGAGTAAAATTTATTCCAGACCTAGAATAAGAATCCCTAAAATATTTGTAACAGATTTAGCAAATAAAAACTTTAAAAGAAAGCAAAAAATTGCAAAAATTTTTATAATAATGATAATTGCATTTAGTACTGTAAAATTGGTATTAGATGCAATTTTGCCAATATTTGATACAATATGCCAAAATAGAGCTAAATCAATAGCAACAATAGTTTCTAATGAGCAAGCAACTGTTGTAATGAGAGAACATAAATATGATGATTTGTATACAGTAGAAAAGGATAACGATGGAAATATTATTATGATACAATCAAATGTAGGCCCAATAAACGAGATAATTTCAGATGTTGCTGTAAAAATACAAAATGAAATAGATAGAAAGGGTAGAGAAGATATAAAAATTGCTATCGGAAGTTTTTCGGGTTTTAAATTGTTGGCAGGAAAGGGTCCTGGTGTGCCTATAAGAATATCAACTATTGGTAATGTGGAAACAGATTTAAAAAGCGAATTCGTGGCAAAGGGGATAAATCAAACATTACATAGAATATATTTGCAGGTTATTTGTGAGGTAAGTATTTTAACTCCATTTGAAGATATAACTGAAAAGATAACAAACCAGGTTCTAATTGCTGAAAATGTGATTATTGGAAAGATTCCAAGTACTTATTATAATCTTGAAGGTCTTAATGATAGCGATATGATAGAGGTTATTGAATAAGAGGGAAAGAGGGACGTTCTCTTTTCATACATATTTGCCCAACCCCTTATTATATAAAATATATATGGTAATTTGTTCATTCCACTCAAAAAGATATTGTAATATAAGAAGCCAGAGCCTCTTTCACTCAGGCTAAAAAGCTATATTATATTCCTTTTAAATTGAACAACGAATGTGCCCTGAAAGAGATGTAGAAGTTCTTAATCAAATTAATTAGGGAATCTCGCCTCACGAGGGCGCTGATTAATTTGATTTAGAACTTCTAATCTATGGAGGAAACCGAGTTGTGAAATGAAAAAGGAATATAATATAGCTTTTTCCCGTGAACATCCCTCAGCTTCTTATATAACAACTTCTATTTTTCATTCCAATCAAGCATTACCATATATATTTTATATAATAAGGGGTTGGGCAAATATGTATGAAAAAAAGGACGTGCCTCTTTCCATCTAGTTGAAAAAATATTTATTATATGATATAAAAGTTACAAGGAAGGTAATAATATGAAATTTTTAATTCAGAGAGTAAAAGCAGCAAAAGTGCAAGTAGATAATAAAATAGTTGGAAAGATTGATAATGGCTTTTTAGTTTTTATTGGGGTTACACACACAGATAATAGGGAAATTGCAGATTATCTAGTTAAGAAATTAGTAAACTTGCGAATTTTTGAAGATGATAATGGAAGGATGAATTTATCGTTAAAGGATGTTAGGGGCTCATTGCTTTTAGTTTCTCAATTTACTTTATATGCAAATTGTTCATCTGGAAATAGGCCGGATTTTATAGAAGCGGCTAAACCTGAATTTGCGAATGAATTGTATGAATATATAGTAAGTGAATGTAAAGAAAAAGTTGATTGTGTAGAAACAGGAGTTTTTGGGGCAGATATGAAAGTGGATTTAATAAATGATGGTCCTGTTACAATAATGTTAGAAAAATAAATTACAAGATGTTATTTTTTGTTATTAGTATATTGAATTAATATTTACATAATTTGATGAAAGGTATATAATTAGACAAGTTATTTAAACAAAAATATATTAAGAAAAGAGGAAAGATATGAAGAAAAAATTAAAGAAAATATTTATAATTGTTTTTGCGAGTATATTAATTATTGGAGTAGGGATATATATACTTTATAAAAATGGAGTAATTAATTTTTGGGGTGGCAATGCCCAGCAAAATAATGTAGAGAAAGGACAAGATGAACAAACAAATGCATATAATAGTTATGATGATGAAATATTAAATGAATTACTTACAACAGATTTTTTAGAAGAAGATAATTATAGTACATTATTTGCAAGTGTTAGTGTTCGCATTACAGAAAAAGGTTATTCTAAGGAGAAGGATTTACTAAATGTTGGGATAAAATACAAGTTAGGAGATAAATTTTTTGTATATGGTGTAATCACAAGTTCACAGCATGAGACAAAACCTGATGAGCAATTAAAAATGACTTTAAACGATCAAGATTATCAATATATGTATTATTTGAATAATAATATTCCACATTATAGAATATATTATGCTTGCTATGAAATAAAAGATAATATACATATTGGAGATCTATATAATGTAGAAAGTATGGAAGAGATATTTAATATAAGTTTTGAAAATATAGTAAATGTACAAAATGGTAGTGATGATACCACACAAGATTATATGCTATCTCAATCCACATTAGAAGCCACAGATAAGATTGATAAATATTACAATAGTATAAGTGGTTCTAATAATGATGATTATATTAATAATAATGATTATGATTATAGTAATAATAATTCTAATAGTGAAAATAAGAAATATATTCATAATGCAGTATCAGGTTGTATATTGGTACATCCAAGTGAAACATCTAAATCTGTAAATTATAAATATAAATGTGAATATTGTGGAGAAGTTGGAAATTATCAATATGGTTGTTATCCTTTATCTCATGGTGGAACATACAAAGGAAGTTATACTTGCAGTTCGTGTAAAAAAAGTAATACTGCTATAATAACAACTGTAGAGCAGTAGCAAAAAATTATGAGGAGAAAATAAATATGATTTTAGCAATAACAGAAAGATATGAAAAATTTGATAATGAAAAATTTTTTAAAGAAAACTTTTGCCTAAATAAATATTTTAAAGATATTTTTGAAAAATTAAATTATTCCATAAAGCAAATAAACCAATATTAGGAATTTGTGCAGGAATCCAATCTATAAATGTATGTTTTGGTGGAAGCTTATATCAAGATATTCAAAATCATTCAAGTAAAGAAAAATTAAAGATGCATTCAATTAATATAGAGAAAGATTCGTTTTTAGAAAAATGTTATAAAACAAATAAATTAAAGGTTAATTCATTTCATCATCAAGCAATTAATAAAGTAGCACAAGATTTTAAAGCTACAGCTACTAGTGAAGATGGAATTATAGAAGCAATAGAATATAACAAGATATTAGGTGTACAATGGCACCCAGAACAGATGATGGATGTTGAGTTTTTTAAGAAATATATTGAAGTATACTTTTAATAAAAGAAAAAGATATCATAATAAAATATGATGTCTTTTACTAAAATAAAAGAAAAGCAGTAATCGAAATAGATTACCGCTTTTTGTATATATGTTTTTGACCTTTGCCACAAGGGCTGTTTTTTATCTCTTTGTAAATTACAAATGTTTAAATCTCAATAAAAAATGAACTTTTTGTATATTGTGAGATTATTATAATCTACACTTAACCACACTTAATTAAACTTTAAAAGGAAACGAACTATATTAATTTTTATTTTATGTATCTACATTTATCGGTTTATATAATTAAATTCAAAATATATGTATTTACATTTAATTGATACAAAACGGTTTACGAATTTTCAAAAATGATTTAATATATAAAAAAATAATAGAAAGGAAGTTTTGAAAATGAGTAAATCTAAAATGATACCAAAATTTAAAGTTATTAGTTTTAGTAATGGAGGTACTAATATGATTAATAGAATAATTGAAACAACAGATAATAAAGATATTGGTTACATATCAATTAGTACATCATGGTCAGAATTAGATTTTTCAAATGCTAATTCTAAATTATTAATAGGAGAAAAAGTTGCGAAAGGACTAGGATGCTTTGCTGATGTAAGTATTGCAGAAAAGGCAGTACACGAAAGTAAAAGAGAAATAATGGAATTTCTACAAAAAGAATTAAAAGATATTAATATTGTGTTTATAGTAGTTGGTCTAGGTGGTGGATGTGGAATGGGAGCAACACCATTAATAACAAATATGATAAGAGAAATGGGAATTGTAACAATAGGTGTGGTTACAACTCCTTTTTCATTTGAAGGGAAAAAAAGAGCTGAACAAGCCAAAAAAGGAAAAGAAAAAATAAGTAAAAATGTAGATTTATTAATAAATCTTAATAATGATGATGTATTATATCGCAAAGAAGTAAAAAGAAGCATTGTTCAAGCATTTAAAGATGTAGACGATAGTGTAAGACAAAGTGTTCAAGAAATGATTAATACACTTTTATCTTATAATTTAGAAGATTTAAGTTATGACTATTTAAGAGAATTTATACAAGAAAAAATTATATAATCAATAAATTAATTTAATATGATATTTCTGAAAACGAGAAGATATCAAGAATTAATTTTTAGATTTAATTTAATAAATTATATATTAAAAACTAAAAAATTTATCTAAATTAATTGTGATAAAACTTGATAAATAAGTGTTTACAGAGTTTTAGTAAAAGATTTATAATTAAATTAATACTTATTATAGTATGTCTGTCATTTAGAGAATTTATTTTATTATTTTGGTAAATTCTCTACCCCTATTTTAAATGAAAGGTAGTGAAAAAATATGAAAATACGAAATAAAAGAAGATTTTTAAATAGTTGTTGAACTCTCTATTGTTAGGTTATTAACAGTAGAAAGTTTTGTTTTAGGAGAAATGATATGTGTATAAAAAAGGAAAATTTTGAAATAGAAAAAATAAAAGTTTTAATTGTAGAAAAAATAAGGGATCCATACATTAAAGAAATTGAAGATACATTAGAAGAAAAACAAAAAATTGTAAATAAGATATGTCCTAAGTGTAATAATTATATTTTAGGATATCCGGCACTTTCAAGAGAAGATAATAAAACTGAAATATGTAGTAAATGTGGGACATTAGAGGGATTAGAAAAATTTATACAATATAAGAATTTTGAAGAAATAAAAGATAAAATAAATATAGATACTCCAAAATTAATTGCCTTATGTGGAAGTGCTTGTACCGGAAAAACTACTATTTCAATTAAAATGGCAGAATATATAAGTTATAATAAAAATGTTCCAGTAGTATTTTTTAGTTTAGAAACTGAAAAAGAAATAATAAAAATTAAAATTAAGAATTATAATTCAAATTTATTTATTGTAGATACTCCAGACATATCAATAGTTGATATATGTAAAACCGTAAAAGAATTGAAAAAAGATAAAGATATAAAATTTGTTATAATTGATTATTTACAACTAATTTCTTATGATAAATCTAAATGTTTAAGTAGAGATATTGAGATAGAAAATATCTGTAAGGAATTAAAAAAATTAGTAGAAGAATTGAATATTCCTATTTTGGTTACATCTTACATATCAAGAAATTGTAATAATATAATTGATAAAAAAGATAGATTACAAGTAATTGATGAAAAAATATTTTTAAGACAAAATATAAAGAGTTAAATTTTAAATTCAACTCTTTTTTATGTCTTTTATATCCATATTTTGAATGGCATATTTAATCATAGAATTAATAATGTAATTAAACGATTTATTATTCTTTTTTGACAATTTTTCAATTATATTATAATCTTCTTCATCTACTCTAATACTTAAAGGACATTTATTTATACCACTAGGGACTTTAAAACTCATAATTTACACCACTTTCTAAACCACTTTTTCATTTATTTAGTATTTTATAATTTAGTGTATAATATGTATAGTTTAAAAAATAAACCAAAAAATAAATTAAAAACTATTGAAATTTATAAAATAATATAATATAATAAGATAAATTTATTCGGATAGGAGTGAAAAAATATGAAATTAAAAACAAATTTTAAAGTTTTATTAGTATTTGGAATAATTTTTGTAGCATTTTTATTATTCAATACTAACCAAGTACAAGCAAGTACAATGGCAAAAGGAAATATCTATAAGGCAGATACACATGAAGAACTTAATAAAAAAATGGGGATAAATGGAGAATGGTATGATTTTATATATGATTATGATTTAGACAAATATTATAGTTATGTTGATTCTAGAAACGAAGATAAAAATAAAATGTATGAATTAGATGTAAGATTTTCAAATGAAAAAGGATTAGATTTAACAGATTATATTAGCATGGAAAGATTAGGTGGAATTCTAGGACAAAATGAAGAAAATGTACAAATAAAAGACAAAGATGTGTATTTAACATTTCTTGTAAAAATGTATGGTGGAGAAGAATATTTAGATTTAGGAAATAGTATAACAATTGATGGTTTAGGAACATTTATAAAGAAAACTAATTTGGAAACTGGTTTTAATAAAAATGGTGAGATGACTAGATATCAACCTGTTGGTTATCAAATGAAAATTACAGATACAAGTATATTTAATAATAGATATCTTGGATTTGATATGGAAATTCAAACAGATGATATGACAAAAATAGTTACTGGTTTTTATCAAGCTAGTATTGCAGAAAAAGAAGAAAAACCTAATACAATTACATCAGTTGACAAAGAAAATAATGTTAATTTAGGAATCACAGGTAATATTTCAGATGGTGCTAAAATAACGACAAAGGAAATAGTAAAAGATTCAGATACACATTTATCTATGCAAAGTTATATAAATAATCATTTATCTATGGAACGCGAAGAATATAAATTTGTATTTATGAGAGATATAAAAATAGAAAATGGAACATTTAATGGAAAACTAACAATGACATTTGATATTGGAGAACAATATAACGGACAAAAATGTGTAGTATTACATAAGAAAAATAATGGAGAATATGAACAATTTAATTCTACAATAGAAAATGGTAAAGCAACAATAGAAGTTACAGAATTATCTCCTTTTGCAATACTAATTGCAGAAACAAAACAAGAAAATAATACACAAGCAGAACCAACGACTCCAACAGAGCCAACAACACCAACACAAAAAGTTGATAAAGGAGAAAAAGACGAAACTCCAAAAACTGGTACAGTAGATATAATAGGTTATGTATTAGGAGTAACATTGTTAACAGGTGTAGGAATAGTAGAATTAAAGAAAAGATTAAAATAATTTGTTATAATATAGGGGTAGTGATTTAAGAATTACTACTCCATTTTAATAAGAAAGGTTATTAATAGAAATGAAATCAAGACATAGTAAAAAATCGAATAATAAATTAAAAAAAATAGTTTTATTATTGTTAATTGTAGTTTTTGTTTGTGGTATTGGTTATACGATTTATTATTTATATAATAGTTATAAGGACAAAAAGGATAATACCAATATACTTAATAATGTTATAGTTGACGATACACCAGCTACAGAAGAAAAGACAGAAAAAATGTTACAATTAGAAGAATTACAAAAAGAAAATAATGAAATTATAGGCTGGTTAGAAATTGAAGATACAAATATTAATTTACCAGTATGTCAGACAACAGATAATGATTTTTATTTGACACATAATTATAAAAAGGAAAAGTCAAAAGGTGGTAGTTTGTTTTTAGATAAAAATTTTGATTTAATAAATAGTAGTTCCAATTATTTAATATATGGTCATAGAAATACACAAGGGTTAATGTTTGAAGATTTATTGAAATATAGTAAAGAAGATTTTTACAATAACCATAAGACAATAAAATTCACTACAAATAAAGACGATAGTGTATATGAAATAATGTCAGTTTTCTATTCTAGGGTTTATTATAAAAAAGAAAAAGATGTTTTTAGATATTATAATTTTGTTAATGCTAATAATGAAGAAGAATATAAAGATTTCGTTAATAATTGTAAAAAATCAAGTATTTATAATACTGGTGTAACGGCTAACTATGGAGATCAACTTTTGACATTGTCGACTTGTGAATATAGTCAAGAAGATGGAAGATTTGTTGTAGTGGCTAAAAAAGTGAATAATTAATATATCAGAAAGTATCTAGGTTAAATTCTAGATACTTTTTTAGATTTTATTAATGGAATTATATTATTAAGAATTTTAGATTATTCTCGTAATTGATTTTTATTTTAAAATTCTTTTTATATCTTCAAGTTCTATCTCAATTCTTCGTATTATCTCCATAACAACATCTCGTTCAATTTCTTCACTAGTCATATCATTAAAAGATTTTATATTTTTTGATTTGTATTTCTTTATAATTTTTTTAATCATTTTATGTGGTCCTCCTATTGTTTTAATTTTTATTATATATAGTTTATATAGGGGTTATTTATTTTAATGTGTTTTTTCATACAAACTGACAAAATTATAGTATTTAGTTCTTTTCAAATTAAGGTTCTCCATAGCCGTTTTGGCTGTCTGCTCATTGTTTTTCCACTTTTTATATTCTGTTTCAAAATTAGTCGGAAATTCAATTTTAGGTCTTCCGAATTTAGTTCCTTTGGACTTGGCTATCTCAATTCCTTCTTTCTGTCTTGTTTTTATATTCTTTCTTTCGTTCTCGGCTACAAATGATAAGACTTGTAAGACTAGGTCTGATATAAAATTTCCTAATAAGTCCTTATATTGTCTAGTATCAAGT
>CANPFO010000051.1 GCA_947573555.1 uncultured Clostridium sp.
AACGACAAAAAAGCACACAGAAAGTGAGACAAACAAAACCTGTCCCAACTGTCTCATGGTAAATAATTATATTTTATCATTTTCATTAACACTTGTTTTTGTCTCTGTCTTGCTAATTCAAAGTTCTTAGTTGGTGCATACACTGAAGGAGCATTAGGAATTCCTGCAAGCATTATGCTTTCAGCATCTGTCATATTTATAGGCTCTTTTTTAAAATAGTGTCTACTAGCTTCTTTTACAGTATAACAATTATCTCCAAAAAAGCTTGTATTTATATATAGTTCAAAAATTTCTTCTTTCGAACAAGACTCTTCTATTTTAAAAGCCATAAATATTTCAGCAAATTTTCGCTCTATTCTCTTTTCTTGTGTAAAATAAATATTTTTAGCAAGCTGTTGAGTTATTGTGCTTCCTCCCTCAACAAAGCTCATTGCCCTTATATCATTAAATATTGCTCTTCCTATTGAAATAATATCTATACCTTTATGATTATAAAATCTATGATCTTCTACTGCTATTACTGCATTAATATATATCTTAGGCACTTCATCTACCTTTGTATAATTCTCTTTACTTTTTATTTCAGATATCTTATTTTCTATACTTACTGAATTTAATGCTTCTTTATACATAATATAACCCTTTAGTCCAAAATATCCTATTACTATAATGCACATTGCTATTATAACTATTATTACTCTTTTTATTACTTTCATTTTTATCACCTAATTTTATTATAATACTATAAAGTGACTAATAAATGACTATTACAACATTTTATTCTCTCTATATTCACAATAATTTCTATCAAAATATTCATTAAATATTTTTGTTTTCAGTTCTTCATCATATAAAACTTTATTAACGAAATAGTTTCCTAAGCTGAAAATTGCTGTAAAAAATAAGACTATTCCCATTAAAATAATACTTATTAAGTCAATCTTTACTTTAACATTAGATTTACTATTTAAATATAATATTTCAATTCCTAAGCCTATTAATACAATAGGCCATAACATTAATAAGTATTTAAAAAAATCAAATTTTGTAAATGTCATTATTAATACAGAAATCCCAATTATTATTAGCATTACTCCAAATGTATATGTTCCAACTCTTTTTTCCTTTTTTTCTTCCATATTTACTATCATTCCTTTCTTATGCACAAATCTGGTTGAAAAATAATTGGATATTTGAAGTTTAACGACGCTAAATGCCAATTATTTTTCACCCTTTATGCTTCTCCTTTTTTACAATTTTTTATTTATTCTAATGTATTTACTTATTTGAAATCATTTTAGCTCCAACACCAATTGTAATTGCTGATACAATTATTGATGGAAGATATATTCTTATTGTTCTTATAAATGATATTAACCATTGTATTTCAGCTTGTTTTGCAAATACATACAATACATTGTTTAAAAGTAGGTATATTCCAACTAACATTATGCCTATTCCTAATAGTTTATTTCCTTTTATTTTGTCAAAACTTAATTCCTTCAATATATAATCATCTTTGTATTCTTCATTTGTTCCCATCAAATTTCTAATATTATAAGTATCAAAAAAGCTATATGCCATTACTATCAAAAATGGCAATACGAATATTACTGTTTCAAGCATTATGGCAAATATAAGTAATATTCCAGCAATACACATTATTGATAATCCTCTTTTCATATAATTCTGATACATTTGACCTGCTCCTGGTATAAAACTAAAGCAAAATGTAAAAAATAAATTTTTCTTCATTATATTTCCTCCTCTTCTTTTTCTATTGGTGTTGTTACCCATTTACAAAAATCACTTAATTTTTCATTTATTTTAGTAGTTACTTTTGTTTCTTGTTTATCTTCCTTATAAATATTTATATCATCATTAATTATAAAGTCTGTTCTACATACCGCTAAAGAAAATATTAAACACGCTACGATTTTACAAATATCCGCATATTTATTTTTCTTTTTCTTGTTAATTTTAGATAATATTTTTTGTTGTAAATCTTTTGAAATATCTTTTGAATCCTTCTCTATTTTGCTTATATAGGTTTCTAAACTTATATCATCTTTAAGTAATTTATCAATTTTATCTATGTTATTCATAAAATCTGCTCCTTTCCTAATATTTCTTTTAATATTTTCTTTCCTCGTGTTAACTGAACTTTTACTGTGCCTATTGTTGTATTTTCCATTTTTGCAATTTCAGAAATAGAATATTCTTCTATGTAGTATTGTGTCAGCAATCTGTTATATGGATTATTTAATTGTTCTATTTTAGCTCTTACAATATCATTCCTATCTTGTATCATCAGTTCTTCCACAAAATCTTCTTGTAAGTTAAAGTCTTCTATATTTGATATCTCTTCTAGCACAGTGCTTTCTTTCCTTCTAGCTGATTTTAAATAGTCCTTGCACTTATTTAAAACTATTTTGCACAACATATTTTTAATTTCATTTTCTTGCAACTTTTTGTATTCTTTAAAATGCGAATATAGGCTTAAATAAGCTTCTTGCACTAAGTCTTGGGAATCTTCTGGGGAAGATGTCATATCTATTGCAATTTTATATGCTAAATTTGTGTACTTATTTACTATTTCTTCAAATTTCATCTCTTCCCCTTTCTATAATTTAAGTGATTATACAATATATAACGATTTAAGTTTTAATTAGTTAACAAGTTTTCGTAATTTTTTTAAAAGAGCAGTATTCACTGCTCTTTCTTACAACACAATATGATTTAAATCTTCGTTTTATAATGTTTTTTAACATATAAAAAATTATTAATTCTTTCTGTTTTGTCATTCTATTTTATCACATATTTACATTTTAATCAATTTCTTCTAATTTTTCTTCCTTTTTAGGCAAAAAGCTCACTTTATATTTATCTAAAATAACACCCAAACTATTAGAAAATTCTTTTAACATAACAGTCTTAATAGACTGATCTTTTCCTTTTAAATAATCTTCAATTACTTGTCTTAGTTGCTTAATATTTTTAATTTCAGGCTCTATTTGCTTTGGATATTTTTCTGCTCTATTTAGTAATTTTTCCTTTATCAAAACTATATCTTCATTGCTTGCACATGAAATTCTCTGAAATAACTGATATACATCATAATATTTAAATATTGGTATATTCATACATTCCCTATCAAATTTTTCATAGAACTCTTCCATTCTCATTGGAATGCACTTAAAAATAACCTCTGCTTTTTCTCTATACATTTTATCTAACACCTGATTATTCAACATATGAAAATGCTTTATAATTTCATCCATATCTTCCTCAAATTGCTCAATAGCTATTTTTGCAAGTTCTTCCTCTACATTTTTACAATAATTTGATTTTAAAGAAGATATATTCATTCCATTAAAAAACACACTCTTTAATGTTTTTATATCATAGTCAATTAATCCTTTTCTTGAAAAATAACTAAAATATGCATATATTTTGACTGTATCAATAAGCTCTATTTCTCCTTTATTTACTTCATCTAGAACCTCTTTTACAACTCTTCCAAATTCATCATCAGATATTTTCCAATATTCCTCTGTTAATATTCTTTTATATCCTGGTAAATTTTCTGTATCAACTGTATTTCTTATAGTCTCCATATTCTCTTTAAATATTTTCATATCAAATATTCTCGTTCTAACATAATATTCTATAAATTTAAAGAATCTATATTCTGATTTAAAATTATAATAATAATTATTATCAAATTCCTTTATATAAAATTGTCTGTTATCCATTAAAATTCTTGATGACACTAATAAAGATTTATACTCTTCATTATCTTTAATATTTATAAATTTATCCTTTGTTATTTTTCCAGCTTTTATCTCAAAAGAAATAGCAATTGTAAAAATAAGCATTGTTTGCATAACCCTATTATTTGTATTTGGATAGTTTTTCTCTACCATTTCAAATATCTTTTGAAAATCATTTAGAGCATGCTTCAAAATTCTTAAATTTCTAGTTCCGCTTCTTTCAAACGTCAATATAATTAACCTAGTATTTTCCCTCAAAAATCTTATTAAATCTGGATTACTCTCATATCTCATTAATATTCCATTTATTATATAATCAAACTTTGGAGCATATTCAAATGTCTCACCAATCAATTTTTCTTTTATTCTTTCATAATCATTAGCTTTATCAAAAACATGCTCAATTTTACTTTGTATCTTCTCAACCATTGGTTTATCAGATGCATTTAATTCTCCTTGTTTATCTAAAAGATATGTGGCAATAAATGTTTTCATCTCTAGATTTGAACTCTTTAACTTAGTTGATAATTCTTTTTCATTACATATAATAATTGTTTTTATATGGTCATGCTCAACAAAATTATTTATATATCCTAAAATATCAATAACATCTACATTAGCCCTTTCTAAATCGTCAAAACATAAAACCTTATCATCTGTTGAAAAGAAATCAGAATAATCAATCTTATCGCCATTTTGCGTAACACCGAAAAAATTAGCCATATCCAACCCTGTTTTAGCATACTCTGGTATTGTAGTTTGACCATGTTGGTCCATAAATTTCCTTAAATTTTTATCCATCAATTGAGTTGTTTCTATAAATATCTTTTTACTAATATCCTCCAAATTAGAAATACCATATAAAGACATATAAATTGTTGTATATCTCTTACCATTCAATTGCATAGACTCAATTTTTTTTCTTATCTTATTATTCCAAAAATGAGTCTTACCAATTCCCCACTCACCATTTATCATAACAGCATAATCTGTATAATCTGACCTAACATAATCCAATATACTCTCAATTAAATCTTCCATATTTCCTCCATTTATTCACATATGTTGCTATCTGTACTAAATAAAATTTTAATCTCGTGCTAAAACTAAAACACCTATTTTGGCAGGATTAGATTGCATTAAAATTTTACTACATTCGTTCACTGTACTTCCTGTTGTATAAATATCATCAACTAATAAAACTTTATTATTTTCTATCAGCTGTCCATTTTTCAATCCATAAACACCTTGTATATTTTTCTCTCTATCTTCTTTATTTAACTTACTCTGTTCTATTATATTTTTAGTTTTTAATAAGCAATTATTCAATAAATTCAAATTTGTTAACTTCGCTATCTCTCTTGCCAACAGTAAACTTTGGTTATATCCTCTATCTTTCCATCTTTTTCTACTAATTGGAACTGGTACAATTTTATCATATTTTTTTACATTTTCAAATATTTTTTGACTTTTTAACAAAAAATTTACAAACATCAAATACATATAAGATTTATCATTAAATTTGTAATCTATAATTAATTTTCTTATTTGTCCCTCATATTTAAACACATACATTAACTCACTAAAATATTTCTCTTCAATATCTTCCCCCTTAGTAATAATATTTACATCTTGTTGCTTTTTTAACAACAGTTCACACTTATTACACAAAGAATTATTATTAATCTTCCCACATATTCCACAAACTTGTGGAAAAATTGAGACAAATGGGACGGTCAATGTTTGTCTCACAATTTTGTTGAATTTTGTCATATTTTCCCTTCTTTATTTTAATCATTGTTGGTTACTAGTCAGCCTAATTTGTAATATATATTAAAATAAAATGATACACAGTTTTGGAGGACAGATATCTATATATTAACTTTTGCATATTTGAAATGTTTATAGCTATCTTATATGATAAATCTGACCAGTAAAGAACGGTATTTTAATATATATTACAAATTAGGCTGACCAGTAACTATTGTTTATTTTCTTTTAATTTTCTATACATTTTTGCTCTACTTATTTTTAAAATTATTGCAATATCCTGCTTTCTAAAGTCATACTCATTTGATATTAAATATGAAATAAATTTCTTTATTAATAAACTATTTTTTTGAATTTGGGACAATTTAAGATTTTCCTGAATTAAAAATTTTTGTAATGCTTCACTTAAATCAATTTGCTCCTTTTCTAAATTTAAAGGTTGATATTTAACTGATTTAAGTATATCAATATATTGTTGTTGCTTATTAAAAACAATTTCTAATAATTTTGAATTTACAATACCATTTTTGTTTAAATACTCCTTGTATGATGAAAATTCATACTCTTCTTCTCTTTTTACTATTTGTGATTTTACTGGATTCATATGTATATATTTTATACATTTTAATAAATACTCTTGATTATAAATTATCTTTGACGTAAATCTATTTCTAAAAACAAATCCTATTCTATTGTTAGATTTATTATAATATAAGGCATATTTTGAATTAACTGCTTTCATAAATAAACTGATATTTTCTATCTTTTCTGAATATGTCAATAAATGTGCATGATTATCCATAATACAATATGCTATAAGTAAAATATGATATTTTTCACTATATTTTTTTACCAACGAGATATACTTATTTTTTTGCATATAGTTCTCAAAAATGTATTCTCTATTTATCCCTTGTACCATATTATGAATAAATAAATTTCCTGCTATTAAATGTCTTGAATTTCTTGGCAATATTAAACCTCCTATAAAAATTTTATTAAATGGATTATATTATACATCAAATTTTATGTTGATTCAATCTTTTTCCATCGCATAAAACAACAAATTACGACACAAAAAATGAGACAAACTAAGCCTGTCCCAATTGTCTCATTTTAAATTCTAATCCTGTGTTTCTCTTTTTGCTATCAACGTTTTGTATCATATAGTTAACTACATTCTCGCTTCCAACTATTATTAATAATTTTTTTGCCCTTGTAATTCCTGTATACAATAGGTTTCTTGTTAGTAGCATTGGTGCTGATTGTGGCGCTAACATTATTACTACATCAAATTCACTTCCGTTGTGCCTTATGTATTGTTATTGCATAACTATGTTCAATTTGTTCTAAATCTGTATATTCATACCATGCTATTTTTTCGTCATCAAATTGTATTTTTACTACCTTTTGTTTTTCATCTATTTCTAATATTGTTCCTATTTCTCCGTTAAATACACCTGTTCCGATTTCTTTTCCTCTTTCCCATGTTATGTCATAATTGTTTTTTATTTGCATTATTCTATCACCAATTCTATAAACGACTCCTCCACTTGCTTTTTCTGGCAATTCTTCTGTATTAGGATTTAATACTGATTGTAATACCTTGTTTAATTCTCTTGTTCCTAATTGGCCTTTTTTAGTTGGAGTTAATACTTGTATATTTTTGAAAAAGTCGTAATCTCCAAATTTTTCTAATCTTCCGATTTGATAGGCTTATTACTTCTTGTAGCATTTTTTCTGTTATGTTTTGTTTTATAAAGAAAAAGTCCTCTTTTGTGTCTTCTTCTAAATCTTCATCTCCTTTTTGAATAAAGCCTATTCCACTATTTACTCTATGGGCATTTAAAACTATTTTGCTTTTTGCAGCTTGTCTAAAGATTTTATCCAATTTAACAGTGTTTATTGTTTCTGATTCTATTAAGTCTTTTAATATGCTTCCTGGTCCTACTGATGCTAATTGGTCTACATCTCCTACTAATATTAATTTAGTTCCTTGATATATGCAATTTAATAAATAATTCATTAAGAACATATCCACCATTGAAAGTTCGTCTACTACTATTAAATCTGCATCAATAGGTTCTCCTTTATAATCATTATGTTTTGCATACATTCCTTCGTCGTCTAATTTACCAATGCATAATAATCTATGTAATGTTGAGGCTTCCCTTCCTGTTGCCTCTGTCATCTTTTTAGCTGCTCTTCCTGTTGGTGCTGCTAATATTACTTTTTTCTTTATTTGTTCATACAATTCTATAATCGTTTTTATAATTGTTGTTTTTCCTGTTCCTGGTCCTCCTGTTATTATAGTTACATTATTTTGATTTATTGCTTTTATTGCTTCTTTTTGTTTTTCTGATAATTCTATATCTGACTTTTTTTCTATCTCTTTTAATTCTTTTTCTATATTTGGTATTTTTTTGGTATTTGGTGATTGTTCTAGTCTTTTTAGCCTTACTGCTATCTCTTGTTCTACTTTATAAAAATTCTCTAAGTATATCCAGTCTTGTGAATCTCTCTTTTCTATTATAATTTCATCTTTTGCTTTTAAACTAATTAGATTATCTTCTACATTTTCTGTTGTTATGTCTAATAAAGATATTACAAATTCTATTAAGTTTTCTTTTATTACGCAAGCATGTCCATTATATGTGGATTTTATCAAGCCATATTTAATACCACTTTCAACTCTTTTTTGATTATCATAACTAATTCCAAGTTTTAATGCCATTTGATCTATTTGTTTAAAGTCTACTCCTCTTGCTACATCTATTAATATATACGGATTTGCTTCTATTTGCTCAATTGCATTTGCTCCTAGCAAATCATATACTTTTTTTGCATTTTCCGCACCCAATCCAAATCTTTCTAGAAAACCAACTATTTGCCAAACTTCCCAATTTTCTAAAAAGCTTTCAGACATTTCTATTGCTTTTGTCTCTGTTATCCCTTTTATTTGAGCTAATTTTTCTGGCTCGAATTTAAATACATTTATTGTATCTTCACCAAATTTTTTTATTATTTTTTTTGCTGTTGCTTCTCCAATTCCTTTTATACTTCCATTTGCTAAATATCTTTCTAATGCATCTAATGTTTCTGGCATTAATTTTTCAAATGTATCTACTTTAAATTGCATTCCATAGTCTTTATGTTCTACGAATTTTCCTATTACTTTTAATGTATCTCCTTTTTTTACAAATGGCAAATATCCAACTATTGTTGTTCCCTCTTCTTCAGTTTCAAATTCTGCTATTGTGTAATTATTTATTTCATTTTGATATATTATGTCTGTTACTTCTCCTTTGATTTCCAATGCATTTCTCCTTTTTGCTTAAACTTATTTTATTATGAGCTGATTATATCACTTTTTCTGCACTTTTTAAATACAAAAATTAAATATTTATAAATGTTAATTAAAAAATGTTACATATAAACCTAATTTATAATATACATTATAGATTAAGCAAATAGTAACAAAAATATATACTGTAATATAAACGTTTTAAGTTTCATCAATATTATCCATTATTTCTTTACATTCTTTCCAGCTTGTAACTTTTAAAACGTCATAATCCTTTGAAAGCTTTTTAGTTATTTCTTTTGTATTATCTGTTGATTGCAAATCTGCAACAATTATATTTCTTAAGCATTCTTCTCTTCCATATAAAATTTTAAATATTATCGAACGTAAAAATCCTTCTATTTTATCTTCTTGATTTTTTACAGCAATAATAACATATATGCCATCTGATTTAAATTTAGTAACTGTTCCTATATTTATAACGTTTTTTACAATTTCAAATAAACCATAAATGGCTAATGTCCAAAATATTGTATTAAATACAAACTCTAACATTCCTAGCCTCCTATGGTCTATTATATTCTTAATTGAATTTTATGTGATTTATAATAATTGTTTTTTTACTTCTTTATACTTAGGCATATATTTACTTATTAAATTCCAAAATTCCTTTGAATGATTCATATATTTAATATGGCATAATTCATGTAAAATTACATATCTTATAACTTGTACATCATATTTTATAAGTTTATTGTTAATTGTTATATTTTTATTTATTGAGCAACTACCCCAAGCATATTTTATATCTCTTATTCTTATTTTATTTGGAATTAATTCTGTTTCTTTTACAAGGTTTTTTGCTTCATTTTCTACTATTTCTCTAAATTCTTCTTCTGTATATTTTGCTTCTTTTTCTTGTTTTTGCTTTGATTTTTCTAAATTGTTTTTTATCCATTCTGTTTTATTTTTTATTATTTCTTCTAATTCTTTTTTGGTTATTTTTTTTGGTGCTTTTATTATTACTTTTCCTTCTTTTATTTGTATATATACATTTTTGATTTTTGAATATGTTATTTCGTATTCTTCCATTTATTTTACTCCATTGTATTTTTTATAAATTTAACATATTTTTAGATAAAAATCAATTATATATTATTCTCTTTAGTTAAACTAATTTGCATCATATTTTATTCTCTTATATTTATTGCCCTACTAGCACCACACGGAAGCCAAAGTGGGAGTGTGAAAACCCGTTATTATCAATGAAGGCAAACGTTCCAGCAATGGTATCATAGGCCCCACCGCGCAAGAAGAACGGGCAGCTCGAAGACGGAAAGAAAGAGTATCCTCTGTTCCAACTTGTATAACCGCTTCCAGATGTTGACGTCTCTAATATTGCATCTCCATATCCGTATGTGCTTGATTTTAGGCTATTGTATTTAGACCAATTATTTGATTCACTATTACTAGATGTGTTATATGGGTACACTGTTGCATATTTGGTGCTTAATGTTTTATATCCATCTCCATCTGCTGTTGTTTTTGCTACATATGAACTTCCATATATTGATAAATCACTACTCCCATCTATTATATATCCTGCTGTATGTTCCCATATACATCCACTTAAATCAAATACTCCGCTTTTATTATTTGTACTACTTGCATCTACCCCATTTGGTGTATTACTTCCACTATATCCTGTTACTGCTCTTATATTTTTTGAACCAACAATATCTTTTGAATTTTTTGTTACTTCTGTTCCATTTCTTCCATATTTACTTTGTGTTAAATATGCTACTGC
>CANPFO010000052.1 GCA_947573555.1 uncultured Clostridium sp.
GCGGAAAAAATCGACAAAAAAAGACGAAAAAAATGAGACAGATTTTGACTGTCCCACTTGTCTCATCTTTATTTATTTGATATAATTTAAGAAATTAAAATATGAGAGGAAAGTGGCAATGGATAATTGTAACAATGTTGAAAATAGTAATAAACTAAAAAGAAAAAGAAAAAATAGAAAAATAAATCTAGATATAAATTTTACAGTTGTTGGAATTGTTTTAATTATTTTATTATGTGTATGTATAACTCCTGTGACATTTCAAAATGATACTTATTATACAATAAAGATAGGAGAACATATTAAAAATTATGGAATAGATATGATGGATCCTTTTTCTTGGCATGAAGATTTAAGTTATACATATCCTCACTGGTTGTATGATTTATGTACTTATTTGGTGTATGGTATAGTAGGATTTAAGGGGATTTATATTGCTACGTGTGCTTTATCGGCAGTTTTAGGGATTTCGATTTTTTTAGTTAATTCTAAGTTGACTAAGAATAAGGTGATATCATTTGTAGTAACAATTGGTTCTTTATATATGTTACAAGATTATATTGCTGCAAGAGCTCAATTAGTTACATTTATTTTGTTTATATGGGAGTTATTCTGTATAGAAAAGTTTATTAAAGATAGAAAGATAATATATGGATTAGTGCTTATTGTTATTTCTTTATTGATTGCTAATTTGCATTGTGCTACTTGGCCATTTTTCTTTGTATTATTTTTACCATATATAGCGGAATATATTATAGCAATAGTTGCAGATACAATTATTTATAGTAAGGTACAAATTTTTGTTTTAAAAATGATAATTAAGATTAAGTCTAAACTGAAAAAAAGTAAGAAGCCTGAGAGATTAGAGCGTCTAAAATTTAAATTAGAGGAATTAGAGAATACAGTTTCTAAAGTGAGGATAATAAGAGAAGAGGAAAAGGCTAATCCATATAAAATAATTATTAGTAGAGATAAGAATGTTAAGTTTTTAATAATTATAATGATTATTTGTGCACTTATGGGATTGATAACTCCAATAGGAGATACTCCATATACTTATTTATATAAAACTATGGAGGGAAATACTACAAAAAATATTAGTGAACATTTACCGTTGACTCTTGCTAATAATACAGAGATAATGGGTATGCTAGTGATATTTTTATCAATATTAATCTTTACAAAGGCAAAGATTAAGTTATCTGATTTATTTATGATTTCAGGTTTATGTTTTTTAATGTTTTCTACAAGAAGGCAATTGTCTATGTTTACTTTAATAGGATCTGTTACTTTAACAAGACTTGTAATAGATTTAATATCTAGATATACTAAAAAAGGGTTAGAAGAAGCTGAAAAAGTGTTTAGACATATTGGAGTTGTAATTGCTTTAACAGTTTTAATCACTCTTTGGAGTTATGATGCAGTAAAGCCTAAATTAGATGATAATTTTGTTAATAGTAATTCATATCCAGTTGAAGCTTGTGATTATATATTAGAAAATATAGATTTAGATAATGCAAGATTTTATAATGAATATAATTTTGGAAGTTATATGTTATTTAGAGGAGTACCAGTTTTTATAGATTCAAGAGCAGATTTGTATGCTCCTGAGTTTAGTGGAAATGATTCAGAAGATGTATTTACAGATTTTATTAATACATCATCAATTTCTAAATTTTATGAAGATACATTTAAAAAATATAATATAACACATCTTATAATTTCTAAGAATTCAAAGACAAATATGATTATTACTAAAACAGAAGATTCTAATTATAAGGAACTATATTCAGATAAAAATTTTATAGTTTATGAGAGATTAAATGTTGAAAATAAAGACTAAAAAGGAATGATAATTTTGAGGATTATATATGTTGAGGAAGAACATATCGGAAAGAGAATAGATGCATATTTAGCAGATAAAACAGAATATTCTAGAGTTGCAATTCAAAGAATGATAGAGCAGTATAATATACTTGTAAATGGTAAGAAAATTAAAGTATCTTATAAGGTACAAGAAAATGATGAAATTAGTTTGCAAGAAGAAGCTCCTAAAGAGATATCATTAGATGCACAAGATATTCCTTTAGATATTTTATATGAAGATAATGATATAATTGTTGTAAATAAAGCTAAGGGAATGGTTGTACATCCAGCAAATGGAAATTTAGATGGAACTTTAGTAAATGCAATTATGGCAGTTTGTAAAGATTCTTTGTCTGGAATAGGTGGAGAGGTGAGACCTGGAATTGTACATAGATTAGACAAAGATACTTCAGGGGTTATAGTTATTGCTAAGAATGATAAGGCTCATATAAATTTAAGTGAACAAATAAAAAATCATACAGTTGAGAAGACATATATTGCTTTAGTTAGAGGAGCGGTAAAGGAAAATGAAGCTACTGTAAATATGCCAATAGGAAGAAGTACAAAAGATAGAAAGAAAATGGCTGTAAGGAAAGATGGTAAAAATGCAGTTACTCATTTTAGAGTTATAGAGAGGTTTAAGAATTATACTCTCCTAGAAGTAAAGATAGAAACAGGAAGAACGCATCAAATTAGGGTACATTTAACGGAAATAGGGTATCCTCTTGTTGGAGATACTGTGTATTCAAATGGAAAAAATGAGTGGAATATTGAAGGACAGTGCCTTCATGCAAAGTCTTTAAGATTTAAGCATCCTATTACAGGTAAAGAGATGTTTATAGAGGCACCATTACCTAAGTATTTTGAGGATGTTATTGAGCAATTGGAAGAAATGTGAATGAGATTCATATGTATGAAAGGGATGATAGTAAAAGTGGAAGAGGATAATATTAGATTGCAAAAATATTTAGCGAATAATGGAGTTGCTTCTAGAAGAAAATGTGAAGAGTTAATTTTAGAAGGAAAAGTTTCAGTTAATGGAGAGGTTGTTACAGAACTTGGAACTAAGATAAATCCAAATGTGGATAAAGTTGCTTTTTGTGGAAAACCAGTCCAAAATTCAGAGAAATTAGTATATATTTTATTAAATAAACCAATTGGATATGTTACAACTGTTAAGGATCAGTTTAATAGAGATACTGTTTTGAATTTGGTAAAGGTTAAGCAGAGAATTGTTCCTGTTGGAAGATTAGATATGTATACATCAGGTGCGCTAATATTGACTAATGATGGAGATTTTGTTTATAAAATTACTCATCCAAAGCACGAAATTACTAAAACCTATACAGTTACATTACATGGAATTATACAACAAGAAGCGGTAGAAAAATTAAGAGCTGGGGTTCAAATTGAGGATTATACAACAAGACCTGCTAAGGTAAAAATTCTTAAAACAGATGAAGAAAAAAATATATCTAGATTAGAGATAACCATTCACGAAGGTAAAAATAGACAAGTTAGGAGAATGTGTGAGTCCGTTGGAAGTAGAGTTATAGCATTACATAGAACTAAAATAGGTGATATTCAAGTAAAAGATTTAGAACTTGGAAAGTGGAGATATTTAACAAATATAGAAATAAAGAAATTGCTAAATAACAAATGATGAATAAAGGAGAAAACAAATGAGTACATTTAATTTTTTTCCAGAAGGATGGAAAAGTGAAAATTCAATAATTAAAAATGATATTTTGCAAGGAATTGTTGAAAAGTGTGATGAAGATTATAATTTATATGTAAAAATGGAAAATGGACTACAAGGAATAATTCCTAGAAAAGAAATTGAGATGTTTAAGCTAGATAAAAAGGGTTATCCTAAAGAAAGTTTGTGTAAAAATAAAGAACATAAATATGTGCAATTTAAAGTAAAGGGAAAAGAAGGAGATAATATTATATTTTCTAGGAAAGCTGCACAGATGCAAGTTGTTGATAGTATTAGGAGAGATTTAGAGGTTGGACAAGTAGTAAAAGGAATTGTAAAAAATATAACTCCATATGGTGCTTTTATAGACATTGGATGTGGAGTTGTAGGGTTAGTCCATATAGAAGATTTATCAGTTGCAAGGATAAAGTCTCCATATGAAAGAATAAAAATTGGACAAAAATTGAATATTGTGGTAAAATATATAGATAGAAGTACAGGAAAAATAACTTTGTCATATAAAGATACTTTAGGAACTTGGGAAGAAAATGCAGATAACTATATAGCAGGAATGAGAGTAAAGGGAATTGTTAGGGAGACAGAGAAAAATAAGAATGGCATTTTTATAGAAATTACTCCAAATTTGGTTGGAATGGCAGAATACAAAGAGGGATTGAATTATGGAGAAGAAGTAAAAGTTTCTATAAAGAAAATTGATTATGACAAGAAAAAAGTTAAATTAATACTTGTATGAAATATAAGGAGGAATGAAAATGGTAGAAGATAAAGAAATAAAAGCACAAGTGTCACCATTTGCAATAAGAGAAGGAGAAATTAAAACCTTTGATGGAAAAGATGGTTATGTTTCAATGAATCAAATTGTACATAAGATAAACATAGGACATATTACAGATATTCATTTTTCTATTTTAGATTTGGTAAATGAATTTGAATTTATTACATCAAGACAATTATACCAAATGTTAGAAATTAAAGGAATAGATCCTAAGTCACAAGATAAATTAAATACAAAGTTAGATGCTTTAGTAAAATCTAAAATTTTAACAAGATATTACTTTACTTCAGAAGAAGGAAAGGGAATATATAGAATTTATTGTTTAGAAAAGATGGGGAAATATTTGTTAACATCTAAAGAAATTGAATCTAAATGGCAACCATCTGATAATACAAAGCCAGTATCAATGATTAAAAAGAGATTAGCTGGAAATCAAGTATTAATAGCATATTTAAGAAAGGTTAAAGCTTTCGACTCTTATGTTGTTAAACCTGCAATTACAGCAAAAACATTAGGAAAAGTTTTCAAAGCAACAGGAGGTTCTGTAAAATTAACAAAGAATAGTAAGTCAATACAATTTTTATTTGAGGTATTTAGAAGAGAACCTGATTGGCAAAAAAAATTAGTTGAAAAAATGAACTTATATAAAGACTTTTATCAAAACTTCCAACCAGGAGATTCAGGATTTTTAGGACTTCCTCAGTTAATATTTGTTTGTGAAGATGAAAAACATATGGCAGAATGCTTTAAAGAAATGGTAACTAATAAAATAGAAATACCACAAATTAAGTTCCTATTTACAACAGACTTGAGACAAAACGAAGAAACTTTATCTAATACATTAGTTGAATTTAAATTAGTAGATGGAAAATATAAAATGGAAAATGTTGAACTTAAACTTATTGGATAATGCTATTTAAAATGATATTAATAGCTCTAATGTACTATGTAGATGGAATGCAAACTAGAATTTGTAGTTTGTAAAAGCAAAAAGCTACTAGGAAATTCCTAGTAGCTTTTTTGCTCTATTTATATCATCATCATTTGCAGGTCTAACATTATTTAATTCATAATTAAGACTTAACTTTTTCCATTTATATTTACCTAAGTCATGATATGGTAAAATTTCGATTTTTTTAACGGTTTTCAAAGATGAGATAAACTCTTTTAATTTTAGTAAATCTTCTTCATCATCTGTATAACCAGGTACTAATACTTGCCTTATCCACATATGAATATTATTATCACTTAAATATCTTGCAAAATTTAGTTCCTTTTCGTTATTAAAACCAACTAAGTCCTTAGCCTTTTCAGTATTGATGTGTTTTATATCTAATAGAACTAAATCAGTAAGAGAAAGGACTGTTTTAATATCATCAGTTAAACTTACCATACCAGAAGTGTCTATACAGGTATGAATATTTTCAGCTTTTAATTTTTTAAATAATTCAATCAAAAATTTCACTTGTAATAAAGGTTCTCCACCAGTTACAGTTACCCCACCATTTGGGAAAATGTAATTTTTGTAATTCATTATTTTGTTAAAAATGTCATCAAGTGATTTATATTCTCCGCCATTAATATCCCAAGTATCTCTATTATGGCAATACTTACATTTTAAGTGACATCCTTGTAAAAATAAGACAAATCTAATTCCAGGACCGTCTACGGTTCCAAATGATTCTATTGAATGAATTTTTGCATAATATTGTAAATTTTCCATAAATTACTCCTATTAATATTTTAGTCAAAAACATAGCTAGGGTCTACCATTGAGTCTTTGACTTTAAATATTAATATATAATTATCATTAATCTCAATAGCATTTGGAGGTATCCATTGTTAAGGAGTGTCTCCCTATTCCATTTTTTAGGGATTTTAACCCCTCTTTCCCTTTTCTCTTATTTTTTAAATTCTTTCGTGTATTGTTCTGTTGATTACGTCTAATTGTTGCTCTCTAGTTAATTTTGTAAAGTTTACGGCATATCCAGATACACGAATTGTTAATTGAGGATATTTTTCTGGATGCTCCATGGCATCTTCTAATAAGCTTCTATCAAAAACATTTACATTTATATGATGACCTGTTTGTTTAAAATATCCATCTAACATATTGACTAAATTTGTAACTCTTTCTTCTTCTGATTTTCCAAGAGTTCCAGGTGTTATTGAAAATGTATATGAAATACCATCTTCTGCATCTTGGAAAGGAAGTTTTGCTATTGAGTTCATAACTGAAAGTGCTCCATTTGTATCTCTTCCATGTAATGGGTTTGCTCCTGGCCCAAATGGTGAACCAGCACGTCTTCCATCTGGAGTGTTTCCTGTATTTTTACCATATACAACATTTGATGTTATTGTTAGTATTGATAATGTGTGCTTTGAGTTTCTATAAGTTTGATATTTTTGTAGTTTTCTAATAAATCTTTTTACTATATCTACTGCAATTTCATCAACTTGATTGTCATCATTTCCATATTTAGGGAAATCTCCTTCAACTTCATAGTCAATAGCTAATCCAGTATTATCTCTAATTACTTTTACTTTTGCATATTTCATTGCAGAAAGTGAGTCTGCTACAACTGAAAGACCTGCAATTCCACATGCCATTGTTCTTATTACATCTTTATCATGTAGAGCCATTTCTATTGCTTCGTAAGAATATTTGTCATGCATATAATGAATAGCATTTAAAGCTTTTATATATATTTTTGCAACATATTCCATCATTTGGTCGAATTTATACAATACTTCATCATAATTTAAATATTCAGAAGTAATAGGTTCATATCTAGGTGTAATTTGTTTACCAGAATTTTCGTCTCTACCACCATTTATTGCATATAATAATGTTTTTGCTAAGTTTGCTCTTGCTCCAAAGAATTGCATTTGCTTTCCAATTTTCATAGGTGATACACAACATGCTATTCCATAATCATCTCCCAAAGTAGCTCTCATTAAATCATCATTTTCATATTGTATTGAAGATGTTTTTATAGATAGGTCACAAGTGTATTTTTTGAATCCATCTGGTAATTTAGTTGACCATAAAACTGTTAAGTTTGGTTCTGGAGCAGGTCCTAAGTTTTCTAATGTGTGTAATACTCTAAAAGAGTTTTTAGTAACTAAAGTTCTACCATCAATTCCCATACCACCAATGCTTTCAGTTACCCAGACAGGATCTCCACTAAATAATTCGTTATATTCAGGAGTTCTTAAAAATCGTACTAGCCTTAATTTCATTACAAAGTGATCCATTATTTCTTGAATTTCTTCTTCTGTTATGGTTCCAGAAGCTAAATCTCTTTCAAAATAAATATCTAAGAATGTAGATATTCTACCAATACTCATAGCAGCACCATTTTGGTCTTTTATAGCTCCTAAATAACCAAAATATAACCATTGAACAGCTTCTTTAGAATTTGAAGCTGGCTTTGAAATATCAAATCCATATTTTGAGGCCATTATTTTTAGCTGATTTAATGCATTTATCTGTTCAGTTATTTCTTCACGTTGTTTTATTATTTCTTGAGTAAACTCATCAGTATCTAAAGAATCTAAATCTTTTTTCTTTTCTTCTATTAAAGCATCTACACCATAAAGAGCAACTCTTCTATAGTCTCCAATAATTCTTCCACGACCATAACCATCTGGAAGGCCAGTTATTAAGTGACTATTTCTTGCAAGTCTTATATCTTGAGTGTAAACACTAAATACACCATCATTATGAGTTTTTCTTATGTTGTGAAAAACATCAGCAACATCTTTATCAACTTCTCTTCCATAAGCCTCACATGATTTTTCTACTATACGTATTCCTCCAAATGGCATAATAGCTCTTTTTAAAGGACTATCTGTTTGAAGACCTACAATTTCTTCTATGTCTTTATCTATATATCCAGCATTATGAGCTGAAACTGTTGAAACAGTTTTAGTGTCTATATCTAGAACTCCTCCATTAGCTTCTTTTTCCTTTTTGTAAAGCTCTAAAACTTTGTTCCATAATTTTTTAGTCTTTTCTGTTGTTGGAGCTAAAAAGTCAGAATTTCCTTCATAAGGTGTGTAATTATGTTGTATAAAGTCTCTTACATTGATTTCATTTTTCCAATCTCCATTTTTAAATTTATCCCATTGTTTAAATTCCATAGATGAACCTCCTTCTAATTTTATTTATATTATGTGTATTTTTTATATTATTATAATATCATATCAAAAAAATAAATACAATTATTTTTTATGTAAGTTTCAGTATTTCTTGTAAATTTAATTTAAAACTTATTTTCTATAGTACATTAAACTAAAAAAGTACCATATTATAAAATTATGGTACTTTTATGATATTTGATTTTTATTTTGTTTAGGATTTTCATCAGACTGTAATTGTAATAAATCACTAGCTAACTTGTTAATAACTTTTTTATTATATTGATTCAGTTGAGAATAATTTTTTAGAAAAGAATTATCTATCAAATTAGTAATTTCAGGAGAGTTCACTTCAACTAAATCACTAAATAAAAAATCTGAGGATATATTTAAAGCTTTACACAAGTTAACAATAGTACTAGCACTTCCAAAAGCTATACCACGTTCCAATTGACTTATATATCTAGGTGATAATGATATTTTTTCAGCAAGTTGTTCTTGAGTATAATTTGTTTTGGATCTAGCAATTTTAATCTTTCTTCCAATATTTTCTCTTAATCTTTTTTCATTTTCTGTCATATTAAACCACCTTTTTTAAAATCATTTTATTGAGTATACCAATGAATACTTTAAAAAGAAATGAATTATTAGTATGATAAAATAATATTGTTAATGTTATAAATAAGACAATTGGGACAGGTTAATTTTGTCTCATAAAATGTGTCAGAAATAGTCGAATTTTGCGATGAAAAGTAATTGCCAAAATTCATTTTTGGAGTTATTATATAAGTATATCAAATTTTATTTCAAATTAATTCAAAAATTTTGCTCTTGAAAAATCCAATTAATGAATTTTATGTTACTGGCTAGCAATTTGTAATATATATTAAAGCTATGTTATTTGCTAGTTATAGTTATTATAACAAATATTTAAGTTTTTGTATTTTCTTACAATGTATATCTTGGAATTCTTCCTAATAGTACCTAAAATTAATAA
>CANPFO010000053.1 GCA_947573555.1 uncultured Clostridium sp.
TATGGTTGACGATCCAGAATTATTAGAATTAGTTGAAATGGAAGTTAGAGACTTATTATCAGAATATGGTTTCCCAGGAGATGAAATTCCAGTAGTAAAAGGTTCTTCATTAAAAGTATTAGAAAGTTCATCAACAGATCCAAATGCAGCAGAATATGCTCCAATGAAAGAATTAATGGATGCAGTTGATAGTTATATACCAACACCAGAAAGACCAATTGACCAACCATTCTTAATGCCAGTTGAAGACGTATTCACAATTACAGGACGTGGAACAGTTGCAACAGGTAGAGTAGAAAGAGGAATGGTAAAACTTCAAGATGAAGTTGAAATCATCGGTTTAACAGCTGAAAGAAGAAAAACAGTTGTAACAGGTGTTGAAATGTTCAGAAAATTATTAGACCAAGCTGAAGCTGGAGATAACATTGGTGTTCTATTAAGAGGAATTGATAGAAAAGATATCGAAAGAGGTCAAGTTCTATGTAAAACAGGAACAATTAATCCACATACAAAATTTACTTCTGAAGTTTATGTATTAACTAAAGAAGAAGGTGGAAGACATACTCCATTCTTTAATGGATATAGACCACAATTCTATTTCAGAACAACAGACGTTACAGGTGTTATTGATTTAGCAGCTGGAACAGAAATGGTTATGCCAGGAGATAATGTTTCTATGACAATAGAATTAATCACACCAATCGCTATTGAAAAAGGACTAAGATTCGCTATTCGTGAAGGTGGTAGAACAGTTGGTTCAGGTGTTGTTGCTGATATAATTCAATAATAAATAATATAAAATAGAGATGAGTTTATGCTTGTCTCTATTTTTGTGTATTAACTGTAACCTAGTTATGATAATGATTGATTGAAATGAAAAATAGAAGTGCTTATATAAGAAACCGAGGAATGTTCACGCAAAAAGTGATATTATATTTATTTTTCATTTCACAACTCGGTTTCCTACATTGCCTAGAAGTTCTAAATCAAATTAATCAGCGCCCTCGTGAGACGAGATTCCCTAATTAATTTGATTAAGAACTTCTATAGCAACTCCAGGGCACATTCGTTGTTCAATTTAAAATAAATATAATATCACTTTCTGGCTCAGTGAAAGAGGCTCGGGTTTCTTATATTAGAGCTTCTTTTTGAGTGAAATGAACGAATTATCATATATTTTTATATACTAATAGGTTAGGACGTCTATAGAACACAAGAAAAGAACATTTATCCTATAGGAGTGCCAATTACCACTTGAACTGTAACAACTTTGTAATATTTGATGAAATTACCCTAGTAACCTTTTAGTTCTAAATTTTATTAAAACTATTGCTTTTTTATAAAAACAATAATAAAATAACTATATTATAAATAAAATGTATAAAGCTGATTTGGAGGAAGAACAAATATGAGAATAATATTAGACGCAATGGGTGGAGATAATGCACCAGATGCTAATATAAGAGGAGCTATTAAATCAATAAAAAAGATAAAGGCAGAATTAATATTGGTAGGAAAAGAAGATGTAATAAGAAGTAAAGTAAAAGAGTTTTATGGAAAAACAATAGAAGAAATTTCAGATAGATTGAAAATTCATAATGCTACTGACACAATAGAAATGGAGGATCAACCTACAGTAGCTATAAAACATAAAAAGGATTCTTCAATGGTAGTTGGATTTAATATGTTAAAACACGAAGAAGGAGACGTTTTTATATCAGCAGGAAATTCAGGCGCATTATTAGCTGGAGCTACATTACTTGTTGGAAGAATTAAAGGAATAGATAGACCAGCATTAGGAGGAATATTGCCAGCATATAAAAGCCAACTATTATTAATGGATTGTGGTTCAAATACTAATTGTAAGCCAATAAATTTATTACAATTTGCCCAAATGTCTACAATATATCTAAAAAATACATTTGGAATTGAAAGACCTACAATAGGACTTTTAAATATAGGAACTGAAGAGACAAAAGGGAATGAATTAGTAAGAGAGAGCTATCAACTATTAAAAGAGAGGTCAGAAGAATTAGGAATAAACTTTGTTGGAAATGTAGAAGGAAGAGATGCGTTTTCTGGTAAAATTGATGCAATTGTAACAGATGGATTTACAGGTAATGTATTTTTAAAAACAACTGAAGGTTTAGGAAAGTTTGTAAAAAAATCATTAAAAGAAAGTTTGTTTAAAAATTTAATTTCTAAAATATCTGCTATACCAGCATTACCAGCTATGAATAGATTTTCTAAAGTTATGGATTATAAATCATATGGTGGAGCATTGTTTTTAGGAGTAAAAAAACCAGTTGTTAAAGCACATGGAAGTAGTGATGAGAGACTTTTTGAATATACTATTATTCAAGCTGAAAAATTTGTTGAAAATAAGGCAGTAGATAAGATGATAGAAGCTTTTAATTAAAAAAATATATAACTGGACAATTACAACTGAGCAATATTACAAATTAGACTGATCAGCAACTGAACGACTAGTATAAAAAAAAATAATTGTCAAATATACTTGACAAATATAATAACATATAATATAAAAGTATTATAAAAAAGATAATACATATGTAATTTAACAAACTTGAGAGGAGGTGAACTCGAGAATGAGTTCAGAAGAAATATTAGAAAAAATAAAAGCTATAATAGTTGAACAATTAGGTGTAGCTGATACAGCAGTAACAATGGAAGCATCATTTATAGATGATTTAGGAGCTGATTCTTTAGATATAGTTGAATTAGTAATGGCAATAGAAGAAGAATTTGATATAGAAATTCCTGATAGCGATGCAGAAAAAGTTGTAACAGTAGGGGATGTTGTAGATTATATAAAAGAAAATGTTCAATAGAATAAAAATAGATTTATCAATAATTTTACAGTTTTTGATAAATCTATTTTTATATTCCAATATTTGATATAACACATCACATATTGATTCTATTGTATATATTTGTCTTGAAAAAATTAGTTTATAAAGAAGCATAATTTTTAACTGAAAAGAGACTTACATTGTAGGTCTCTTTTCAGTTTTGTGTAACAAATTTAAAATAAGCAATTTTCTAATATTAGGTTATATTTTTTAAGAAGCTCGAGTAAATACGAAAACGAAGACTTACGAGATATAGTTTGAGCAGTATAAATATTATAAGTTAAAATGCTATTTTCAGCAATTGTTATATTTATATTACCAATTAATGTATCATTTAGTACAGGAGCCTCAAAGTTGTTTCTGCAATTTATGGAAATATTAATGGAATCAATCAAATTTCTTCTTATAGGGATAATAGGTTTATCAACTTTTTCAAATTTTAATTGAACAGTTTGTGAAATACCTTTATTTATTACGAAATTATTTAAATTTTCATTTTTCCATTCATCAAACTTATTAATAATCAGTTCTTCAATATTTACAGGTGTAAAGTTATTAAAAAAGTAGGAAATTAATTTTACGCTATCTTGAGTTCTATGTTTTTTTGTGTCAGCTCCTAGAACTACACAAATTATATCCATATTATCTCTTTTACAGGCACTTACTAAGCATCTATTAGCACCATTTGTGAAACCTGTTTTAATACCGTAAACCCCTTCTAAATTGCCAAGTAATTCATTTGTATTTGATATTGATTTAGGATATCCATTTATAGTAACTGTATAATTTTTCGTTCCAACAATTTGTTTAAATGTCTTATTATTTAAAGCATAATTAGATAAAATAGCCAGTTCATATGCAGTGGTATAATGGTTATCTGAATCTAATCCATGAGGAGTTTCGAAATTAGTATTATCAAGATTAAGTTCAGCAGCTTTTTTATTCATTAATTCAGAAAATCCTTGTACAGATCCACCACAGTGTTCTGCTAAGGCAACTGCTGCGTCATTTCCAGATTTAAGCATTAAACCATAAAGCAAATCTCTTATAGTAATTTTATCTCCTGTTTTTAATCCTAATCTGGAACCTCCTGTTCCAGCAGCTTTTTTAGAAACCTCTATTGTTTCGTTTAAATCACAATTTTCTATAATAACTGTTGCTGTCATTACTTTGGTAGTAGAAGCCATTTTTCTTTTGGTGTTTTCATTTTTCCCTAAAATAGCAAGATTTGTATTTCTATCTATTATTACATAAGCCCTTGAATTGATGTCTGGAAGCTTTGACTTATTTTCTATATTAGATGAACTAATAATATCAGCATCCACATCAATAATAGCTTCGTCATTTATATCATCACACAATGAAAAAGATGATATTTGAAATATGATAAATATGAATAAATAAAGTATAAGTAAAAATTTTTTTCTCATTTCGCACCTCTTATTAAATAATATAAAAAAATAATATTTTTATGATATAAAATGAATAAAACTTAAAAATGCCATAGAATTATTAGGTCGAACTCATTTTTTTATATTTATATAACTGTGAATTGTAACTCTACGGAAATATAGCAAAATATGTATTAATTCACATAAAATCTTGATTTTGTAACCAAAATGTAATATAATTATAATGTAGAGCAAAAAATATATCTAATTATCAAAAATGTACTTCCGTAGATATTTAGAAAACTATAAGAAATCAATAAAATTAAGATATAAAAAGGGTATTGACTTCATTATATTAATGAAATAAAATATAATTAGAGTTATTATATAAAAGGAGAAGATTTAATAATGAATAAAAGAAAGATATCATTGCTAATAGCAAGTATTGTAATAACAATTTTACTTATGATTATTCCAAATAAAGTGGCTGCTGTAACAACACATATACCACCTTTATATTTTGGAGTAAAGGAATTTAGAGATGGAACAAGTCCTCAAAATTTAGCATATGCAATAAGAAATCCATATGATAATGGTTCAACAACTGCTTCCATGGTAGGTGCTAAAATATGGCAAATAGTAAAATATAATAGTAATATAGATAGGACATATACAACAGGAAATTACTACTGTGTAAGAGCAGGAGTTGGTTTTTCTGATGTAACAAATATTGCACCATATACAATATCTTACGATTTAAAGGCAGAAAGAAATGTTATTGCTATGTATGGGAATAATACTCTTAAAAAAATAATAAACAATGGATATTTTAATAACTTATTAGCATTAACTGATTTAGTGTATTTAAAAGGTGAATCAAGTATAGCAGAAAGAACAGCTTTACTAGAGGCTGCTGGAATATATGCTGATAATTATGAATATTTATTAACAGATAGTGATATAGAGGCAGTGCAACAAGCTGCAATGTGGTATTTTACAAATCATGATGATGCAACATTTTCACAAATATATGATAATTTTGGCTTAAATAAAACATCTTGGTTATTTTATAGGACATTAGAAATGTCACAAAAAGGAGAAAAATATACAAGTTTAAGTGATTATAATTTAGGTCGAAATGAATTTGGTGGTCAATCAGGAGAAGGACTAGATAGACAAGAACAAGCAGTATTATTATATAATTATTTAATAAACACAGCAAATGTAAATGCAATTACATATGCAAATGGAACTGCAGTTTCAAGAACTAAAGTTACATTATATGCAAATGCAACACAAGAAAATACACAACCAATAATATTAATAGAGAAAAAGCAAGAAATTCCAGGAAATTATGGAATAGTTTTAGTAAAACAAGATGCAGAAGGAAGACAATTAAATAGTCAAGCAACATTTGAAATTAATGGAGTAAGAAGAAACATAATAGGTACTTTACAAATAGCAAGTAATGTACAAATAAATGCAAGCAATGTATCAAAAGCTGATACATATATAATAAAAGAGCTTATTGCACCAGATGAATATTGTAAATTTGATGGAATAATTACTGTAACAGTTACAAAAACAATTGAAAATGGAACTTATAAAGTTGATAATATATCATATAGAGTAACAGATAGTAATGGAAATGATATAACAAATAATACAAAAGACTCAGTAAATGTGTACTTAAATGAAGATGGGAATATATATGTTGAAGTAAAGAATTATCAAAATAATGGAAAATATAATGTGGTTTTAGTAAAACAAGATGAAAAAGGAGAGCAATTAAATAGTAGTGCTAGATTTGAAGTTAATCAAAAAATAATTGATGTAACAGGAAGATTACAAATAGCAAGTAATGTAGAGATAAATTCAAGTAATGTGTCAAAACCAGATACATATATAATAAAAGAGCTTATTGCACCAGATAAATATTGTAAATTTGATGGAATAATTACTGTAACAGTAAATAAAAAGAATGAAAATGGAACATTTAAATTAGATAATATTTCATATAAAGTGACTGATGAAAATGGAAAAGACATAACAAATAATACAAAGGACCTTTTAAATGTATATTTGAATCAAGATGGAAACATATATGTTGAGGTTAAGAATTATCAATTCGATTTAAAATTGATAAAGAGAATTGTAGAAATAAATGGAGTTAAAGTAACTGAAAGAATAGAAGATGTAGATATAACAAATTTGAAAAATGGAACAGCTACAACAGCTAAATATACGCTAAATAAGACACCATTGGTTGTAAAAAATGGAGATATAATTAAATATACACTAAGAGTATATAATGAAGGCGCTGTAGATGGTTATGCTTCAGAAATTACTGAAGACATACCAGTAGGATTAGAATTATTGTGGTCTGAAAAGACAGGAGATGAGTTGGAACAAGATACAACATTGTCAGCTTTGGAAAAAGAAGCAATAAGATATAATCAGCTAATTTGGAATTTTAAGCGTGTAAATTCAACAACAAATAAACCAGAGTTAATATCAACAGATTATTTGGCAAAAGGGAAAGGCCAAGAGATTGCAAATGATGGAGCAAATCTTATAAAGGCATTTGACTCATCTAAAGAATATAAAAATACTATAAATGATAAAAATCCTGATTATAAAGAAGTTTCTGTATACTTAAAAGTAGCAGCTTCAAATGATATATCTAAAATAATAAGAAATGAAGCCGCAATAACTGGAGATACAGATAAAGATGGAAATCAAGTAACTGATAGAGATTCAAAACCAGAAGATTGGGTTAAATATGAAGACGATGAAGATTATGATAATGTAATATTAGAATCATTTGATTTATCTTTAAGAAAATTTATAATAGCTGTAAGTAAAGACACAACAATACAAGATAATGAATATTTAAAAGACTCAAAAGGTGCTTATACAAGAGCTCCAATAGTAGATACATCAAAATTAAATACAATAGGAGCAGATGGTAAAAAAATAACAACTGCTATTTATAATCATACAAAAATACCAGTGGAAGTAGCAAAAAAAGACATTGTTGTATATATGATAAGAGTATATAACGAAGGAGACATAGATGGCTATGCTAGTGAGATAACAGACCATTTACCACCATATTTAGAATATGTTGACAGTGAATTTAATAAAAAATATGGATGGGAAGTATCTGAAAATGGAAGAACAGTAAAAACAGCATATTTAGATAATCATTTAATTTCTAAAACAACAACAAACTCTAAAGGTGAAATAGTTTTATCATATAAAGAAGTACCAATAATGTGCCAAGTTACTGATAAAGCAGAAGGAAAAATAACTAATATAGCAGATATAACTGTAAGTAAAGATAAAAATAAACAATTAGTTGAAGATAGGGATTCAGAAGAAAGAAATGTTGTTTTACCAGAAGATAGTAAATTACCAACTTATAAAGATGATGAAAAAGGAACTTATATTCCAGGACAAGAAGATGATGATGACTTTGAAAAACTTATTGTTAAAAAATTTGATTTAGCATTAAGAAAGTTTATAACAGAGGTAACTGGTAAAGAAGTAACAACAAGAATACCTAAAGTTAATTATAATTCAGAAACTAAAAAAATAACTTATGAGCATACAAAAGAACCTGTTGATGTTACAACAGGAGATGTAGTTGTATATACAATAAGGGTATATAATGAAGGGGAAATAAATGGATTTGCAAGTGAAATAACAGATGATATACCTGACGGACTAAGTTATTTACCAGAAAATGAATTAAATAAAAAATATAAATGGATAATGTATGACAAAGATGGAAAGAAAACAGAAGATATTTCTAAAGCTGTTAAAATAAAAACAGATTATTTATCAAAAGAAGTATCAGGAGAAGATGCCTTATTAAAAGCATTTGATGGAACAAAGGAAATATCTGATTCAAATCCAGATTATGCAGATGTAAAAGTAGCATTTAAAGTTGTGGAACCAACTACCTCAGATAGAGTTATAATAAATGCTGCTCAGATATCAGATGATACAGATGAGGATGGAAAGCCAGTTGATGATGAAGACTCTATTCCAGATGAGTGGAATGAGGGAGAAGATGATCAAGATAAAGAATATGTAAAATTAAATTATTTTGACTTGGCATTAAGAAAATGGGTAACACAAGCAATTGTTATAGAAGATGGAAAAGAGGTTATAACACAAACAGGTCATAAACCAGAAGATGACCCAGAACAAGTTGTAAAAGTTGAGATTCATAGAAAAAAGATAAATTCAGTAATTGTTAAATTTAAATATTCTATTAGAGTAACAAATGAAGGTGATATTGCTGGATATGCTAAAGAAATAACTGACTATGTTCCACAAGGTTTGAAATTTGAACAAGCTGATAATAAAGAGTGGAAAGATGAAGGAAATAATGTAATATCAACAAGAGCACTTGAAAATAAATTATTACAGCCAGGAGAAAGTGCAGAAGTAGAAGTTGTACTTACTTGGATAAATGGTAAAGATAATATGGGATTGAAGGTAAATGTTGCTGAGATATCAGAAGACTATAATGACAAAGATGTACCAGATAAAGATTCTGTACCAGATAATCAAATTCCAGGAGAAGATGACCAAGATGATGAACCAGTATTAATAACTGTTTCAACAGGTCAAACTAGAATTTATTATACACTTGGTTTTGTAATTTTAATTACAATTGCTGGTGGAATAGTTCTAATTAAGAAATTTGTATTATAATGAAGGGAAAAGGGGACGTTCTTTAAAATCTCTTTAAATAGGGACTAGGGGACAATGTGTTAATCCTCTATTCCCTTTTTTTATACATATTTGCCCAACCTTTTATTATATAAATATATATGGTAATTTGTTCATTCCACTCAAAAAGA
>CANPFO010000054.1 GCA_947573555.1 uncultured Clostridium sp.
TTTTTGCTTCTCGAATGACTTGATTTTCTTCTATGTTTTCGTCACCTTCTGGATAGCGATTATAGTTTGCGATAAATCTTGCAGTATATTCTTTATCTACTTCTACATTTTCAAAAATTACTTTTCCATGCTCTCCATCTCTTTCAATAGTTGGTTCTTGTATTACTTGTTCTGGTGTTCCATCTACTGCTGGTTTAATTAATTGCACTTTTCCTGTAATAAAACTACTATCTGGATCTACTAATGTAAATGTTACAGTTACTTTATTTTCTGCTAAATTGTCTTCTTGCTTGATTTCTTCTATTTTTGGCATATCTTTTAATATAGTTACTTCTACTGTATTTTCTACTTCTATTTCAGTTAAGTCATTTAAAATTATTTTTGTAGCTACAAGTTGTAATACTTTTGCATCTTCTCCTACTTCTACAATTACTTCATAAACTCCATCTGAAACTTTAGTCGCAATACAATCTAAATTATTAACACGGATTTTTGCAATTTCACTTTCACTATTTGTTTCAATTTGATATGTAATTTTTACTGTTTCATTTTTCTCTACTGTTGTTGGTTCTACTTCAGCTTTTTTAATTTTAGCAAAATTACCTGCTACAATTTGCTTTTCTAATAATACACTATCTGTTATAATATGATCTTCTGTTTCTTGGTAAGTTGCTATAATCTTTATAATATATTTGTTTGTTGATTGTGTATTTAATATTTTCTCTATAATTCCATTTTCTATTTCTTCTAGTGTTATGTCTTTACTTTCTATGATATTTTCTCCACTATCATATAATACTACTTTGGCTGATTGAATTGATTTCGCTTCATCTTCTATTTCAAAACTTACTTTGATATTTTTTTCTTGTACATTTTCTTCAGTTTCAAAATTAGTAACAATTGGTTTTTGAGCATCTATTTCAACTTTTATAGTATTGTTATTTTCTAATGTAATTTCTTTTCCATTGTTAAGTTTTATTTTTTCTATACAAATAGTATTTTCCCCTATTTTTTCTATTCCATCTATTGTTACAGTGTATTTATTCTCTTCTTTAGTTACTGTATATTCTTTTTGATTTATTGTAACTGTACCTGGCTCAAAGTTACTACTATTAGTGTTTTCAAATGCTATATTAGTACTTTCAAATACAATTTTTATTGGCTCTTTCCTAGAAAATTTATTATTTTCTTGTTCGTCTTTTAATGTTTTAATATTAGATATACTTAATTGGTAGTCTAATGCCATTGTAAATTCTTTACTATATAAAATAGATTCTTCTTTATGGTCTTTTCCATCTATTAATTCTGAAGCTGTATTATATGTTACACATATCTCTACTCTATAACTTTTTCCATCTTCTACTGGTACTTCTTGTTTGTTAGAACCCGCCTTAATATTATATTGCACTATTGGTGTTTCTGCATCATCTTGTCCATCCATTTGTGCTTCTTCTGTTGTAGCACTTTCATAAACAAAAAATTGTGCCGATGTTATACTGCTATCCTCATCAATCAAATCAAAGCTTATATTAACTTTTCCCTCAAATGTTTCTTCTAATTTATAGCTCTTATCATCAATATAAGGTCTTTCCTTTAGTACACAAATAGAAAATGTTTCATCTATTTTAACTTCTGCTCCTGTGTTTAAAATAACTTTTGTAAAGTGATATTCTTGTTTTTGTGCATCTTGTCCTACATTTAATTTTATTTGATAAATTCCATCTAAATTTTCTACTACATATTCTTGATTATTTATAACTACTTTTCTTATTGTTACATCATCATAATTTATATCTGCCCCAAATCCTATTTTAATTTCTTCATTTCTATTTGGGTAATAATTATCTGTATCAATATTTACTAATTCTACTTCATAATCTCTTTTATTTTCTATTTTATCAATTAAGAGAGATAAATCTGTTACTGTAATTTCTCCATCATTATTTATGTCAGCATCTTCTAATTTCTCTTCTGATAATTTTCTTAAATTAATTAGATGCATTTCTAATAAGCTAACATCTTTATAGTCTATTACACCATCATCATTCAATTCTCCTTTTGAAGAAAACACATTAACTGCGTAAATTACACCTAAAGATATTATTATGAATAAAGTAAAACAAATACTTATTCTCAATAAAAATTTAGTTTTGAAATCCATACTTATTATATGCTTTTTCATATTATTTCAAGTCCTCCATCTTAATTTTTATTTTAATTCCAATAATTCTATTAATACTAACTTTATTTTAGCTAGATCATTTATTGTAATTTCATTATCATTATCAATATCTGCCGCTTTTAATTTTACCCCTTCTAATAATTTTGTCGCGATAAGGTGTAATTTTATTTCAGCCATATCATTAATTGTAATCTCTGAATCTTTATCTGTATCTCCTATTACTATAAGAGTAAATTGTAATGTCGTACCCACTTTTAACTTTGTTCCTGTCTTAATCATACTATCTTCTGATAAAACATTTCCATTTTCATCTGTAAACACCATTTGTGGTTCTGTTGTTACATTTTCTAAAACTACGTTTTTCTTAAATTCATTCACTGTTGTTTTTGGTAAAATTCTTAAAATATATCCATCTTTTATTTCATACTTATCTGATGTAATTTTTTCTGGCTTTTTAGGGTCTTCTGGTTTTTCTTCTTGTTCTTCAACTATATCAATTGTTACTTTCGTTTCATTTAGATTTATATCTTTCTCTCCCTCAGAAGTCACAATATTTGTTATTTTTATATCTGTTTTACCTGCTTTTATTCCTTCTTTAGAGCTTAGAGTTACTTTTACTACATCTTCAGGTGTAATACTTCCAGCTCTTTTTATTGCTACAAATTCTCCTGTTTCTTTGTTATACTTTAATTTCTCCCATTCATTTTCACACTTAAAGTCTTCTTCTATTACTTCTTCAAATACTGCTTTATCATACACCAAAGTTGCCTTATATGCATTAAGTCCTTTTTTCACTTCTTGATATTCATCAAATTTTAATGTAATTATTACATCTTGTCCACCTTCTATTTCACTTGTTGAACTACTTACCTTTGCAGTTATATTTGTTGCTGCCAACAAATTTGTTGTTAACAATATTAGACTAATAAAACATATTATAGTAATTCCTTTTACTTTCATACAAAATCCCTTTCCCTTCTCTTAACATAATGTAATCGACATTATTATAGCATTTTTTCAAACTCCTTTCAAGTATGTCTTTTCATTTTCATCTAGCATTTATATTTTTTTCCTACGCATGATACATTTCTATTATTTATTAACATTTCTTTACAAATATGTTAATTTTTATTTTAAAACTTTTAATATTTCAAGTATTCCTTACGCATACAAGTATTTCACGTTTAAATTTATACTATTTATACATTACAGTGTGTTCCTAAAATTACCCACTCACCTCCTTGATGTCCCCCTTCTCCTGTCGGATTGTATAAAGTAACAAGTAATACTACTTGTGGATTTTCAATTGGTGCTACCCCAATAAATGATGTTACATATTTATTAGTATTAACTCCATCCTCTGATGTTCCAGTTTTACCTCCTATTCTATATCCTGCCACTTTAGCATTTTTACCAGTACCTTCTGATACAACAGATTCCATCATGCTTAAAACCTTTTCAGATGTTTCTTTAGAAATAACTGTAGATTTAATTTTAGTCTCTATTTTATTCCTCTCTCCAGTTTGACTATCTACAATCTCTTTTACTACTCTAGGCTGTAACAAATTTCCACCATTAGCTATTGAAGAAACTGCTGTAACTAATTGAATTGGTGTAATTTCAAATCTTTGCCCAAAACTAATTGTAGCAAGTTCTACTGGTCCAGCTTTTTCTTTAGCTAAAAAGATACTTCCCGCTTCTCCTGGCAAATCTATTCCTGTTCTTTGCAATAATCCAAATTTTTCTAGATAACTATAATAAGAAGTAACTCCCATTTTTTGTCCTAAACCTATAAAAACAGGATTACAAGAATTCATTAATCCTTGTCTTAAACTTTCTGCACCATGTGGTCTATAATATCTCCAACATTTAATTCTAACACCTGTAACTTCTATTCCTCCTGTACAAGCAAATTGTCCTTCTTTGTCGATATCCGTAATAATTCCTTCTTCTAATGCTGCAGAAGCAGTTATTGTCTTAAAAGTCGAACCTGGCTCATATGTATCTGTAATAGCTCTATTTCTCCAAACAGCTTGCAAACTTTTTGTTTTAGCTCCTTGATCTTGTGTATCCCATATTCCTCTCAATTCATCTGTATATGCTGCATATGGATCATTCAAATTATAATCTGGGTATGTTGCCATTGCTAAAATATCCCCATTTTGTGGATTCATTGCTATGATATTTCCACCATCTGTACATACATTGTCAATACATGCTTCTTCAAGGTATTTTTCAACAATAGATTGAATATTCATATCTATTGTTAATATTAAATCATTTCCATTTATTGCTGGAACATATGCTTCTCCCTCATCTCCTATTTCTCCACCTTTTGCATCAGTATGCCTTTTTATTGCCCCCTTACTTCCAGAAAGAATTTTATCATATTTTGCTTCAATTCCATCTAATCCCTGATTATCACTACCACAAAATCCTATAATCTGTGATGCCAAACTATTATTAGGATAATATCTTTTGGTGTCTTCATCTATATTTATTCCTGTAGTTACACCATTCTCTTGCATCCATAATCTTAATTCATCTGTTTTTTCTTTATCTACTTTTTTAGCAATAGTTTCTATTGAACTTCTTTTAGAAACCTTCTTTAATGTTTTTTCATAATCTAATTCGAAAATTTCGGATAGCTTTTTGGCAAATTTTTCTTTATCTTGTTTTGCTATATTCACAGGGTTTACTGTAACAGTTTCCACTGTACTACTTTGTGCTAAAACTTGCCCTGTACTGTCAAAAATAGTTCCTCTTTTGGGATTTATACTTCTGCCTAGAGTTTGCTGTTCATATGCCATTTTCGATAGTCTTTTTCCATCTATTATCTGTATAAAAAACAATCTTACTATTAACATTATTATTATCATAAATATTACAAATAATATTGTTCTCATCCTCTTCTTTGTTGATATATTTACATTAACCATAATAAAACACCTCTAATAATATTTATTAGAAGCGTTTATTTTTATTCTTAATAATATTTAATTTAAAAATTGAAAATTTTTTCTGCTATTTGCTCAAACCAGCTTTTTTGTTCTTCTTCTATCACAACTTTTTCAGAAGCTGATTCAACATAATCCTTTTTAGGCAAAGTTACATATATTATTTGCTTATTAGTTAATTTTTGCATTCCTAATTCTTCTTTGGCAACTTTTTCTACATTGTTTAAATTTAAGCTATTTTCAATATTCACTTTTAATTGTTCATTTTCCTTTTGTAAGATAGCCAAATTCTTTTTCTGTTCTTGAATTTGGTTAAATTTTTTATCAATTTGGGAATTTCTACAACTTATGGTTAATAGTAGTAATACTATTGCTATTACTGTAACTGTTGTCTTAACTTCTTTTCTTCTTTGCTCAATAGGTACTTTTACTTGTGATGTTTTTTGATTCTTGACAACATTTAATTGCCCATTTTGATTATCTTTTTTTGTCCTTCTACTATAATCAGGTTCAATTTTTCTAGGACTAGTACCATATTGATATTTCGTTTTTTCCATAAGTTATATTTTCACCTCACTTTAATTAGTTTCTATATTTTTTCAAAAATTCTAAGTTTAGCACTTTTGCTTCTAGAATTTTCATCTTGTTCTTTTTTATTTGCTATTATTGGCTTTCTATTTATTATACTTCCTAATGATTTTGCTCCACATACACAATAAGGTAAATCACTTGGACAAGTACATTTCCCTTTTGCATCTAACATTGCATTTTTTACTGCTCTATCTTCTAAGGAATGAAATGTTATTATGCACAATCTTCCCTGATTATTTAAGCAGTCTATACAATTTCCTACAGTTTTATATAATGGTTTAATTTCATCATTTACTTCAATTCTTATTGCTTGAAAAGTCCTTTTTGCAGGATGCCCATCATTTTGCTTTGATTTTGGTATTGATTTTTCTATTATTTCTACTAATTGTTTTGTGGTTCTTATTTCTTGATGTTTTCTATATTCACAAATATTTTTTGCTATTTGTCTTGAAAACCTTTCTTCCCCATATTCATAGATAATATTTGCAAGCTCTTCTTCAGAATAATCATTTATAACTTGTTTTGCTGTTAAAGTTTGAAGTCTATCCATTCTCATATCAAGCTCATTTTCTCCTAAATAACTAAATCCTCTATTTCTTTCATCTAATTGATATGAAGATACTCCTAAATCAAGTAAAATTCCATCTACCTTTTCTATTCCTAGTTTTTCTAAAATTAACTTTATGTTGTCATGATTATCTTTTACAAACATTACATTTGAAAACTCTTTTAACTTCTCTTTAGCTGCTTTTAAAGCATCTATATCTCTATCTATTCCTATTAATAATCCATTTCCAGATAGTTTTTTTAATATTTCCTTACTATGTCCTGCTCCACCAAGAGTTCCATCAATATATATGCCATCAGGTTTTATATTTAATCCTTCTATACATTCATCCAATAAAACAGGTTTATGTTTAAATTCCAATTTTTCACCTCAAATTTTTAAGTTTTTAAAAGCAGCTGGAAAAATTACCAGCTGCTTTATTATTTTTGTTTTTTCTTTTGGTTTTTATATATTTCATTAGTAGCTTTGTCTTCTGACTCTTGACTTTTGTTTATAACATTCTTCTGTAATATTAGCTTTTGTAATTCTTATCTTTTGTATTTTTATCTTTTGTGCTTTTATCTTACGTAATTTTATCTTTTGTATAATTCTTATGTACTTTTTTCCTATGTGTTTTTGTCTTTTGTATTTTATATAAACTTTTGCAAGTTATATACCAAGCATAGTCATATTCTCAGCAATTTCATCTGCTGATATATTTTCATCACATTTCTGCCAATTTTCTTTATTCCATATTTCTAACCTTGTGCCAACTCCTATTATTACTGCTTCTTTTACTAAATTAGCAGATTCCCTTAAATTGTTTGGAATTAGAAATCTACCTTGCTTATCAATTTCACATTCAGTTGCTCCTGATAAGAAAAATCTAACAAAGTTTCTTGCATTTTTGTCTGATAGTGGAAGCGATTTTAATTTTGTTTCAAAGTTTAACCATTCTTCTTGTGAAAATGCGAATAAACATCCATCTAACCCTTTTGTTAAGACGAATTTTTCTCCGATGTCTTGCTTTAATTTTGCTGGCATTATTAATCTACCTTTAGCATCTAGAGAATGCTCGTATTCTCCCATTAACAATGTTCTTCACTTCCTCTCACTTTTCTACCACTTTATACCACTTTTCTCCACTTCACCCAAATTGTAATATAACTTTTCTTATTTTGCAATACTTTTTTGAAAAAAAATTATTTTTTTATTATTTTTAGTTACTATTAATAAAAAGAAACCTCATTCAAAAAAGGTTTCTTTTTTCCATCATTTTTATTAAATTTAAAATGTATTTAAGTATTTTCATCAATTTTTTCAATTTCTTTTTCTTTAATTCCTGTAACTTTAGAAATTAAACTTACTGGCAGTTTCTCTTTTAGCATACTTTTAGCAATATTAATTTTGCTTTCCTTTTCTCCTTCCTTTTTTCCCTCAATTTTTCCTTCCACTTTTCCTTCATTTCTTATTCTCGCATTTTCCCTATCTATCATTTCTAATACTGCTAACATATCTTTTTCCTCCATTCCTAGTTCATTTATAAATTCATTTGTTTTATAATTACCAATTTTCTTTCGTAATACTAGTTGCATTATTGTTATAAACAATTCTTTTTGTTCTTTATTTAGTACATTCTTTAAACTAATTATTTTACTTAAATTTTTCTCAAGTTGTTTTTCTGTCTTAGATTTCTCTATTAACATCATTTTACTTACTAATGACTTTTCCTCTATCAATTCTTTATCAGTTAATTTATTTACATCTATAATATTGTATCTAGATAATTCTTTGTTTTTATATTCTTTATTCCACCTTATTTGAACTCTACTCAATTCCAAATGTGCATTCCATTTTTTTCTTCCAGTATATAAAACTATTGGTATTATTAATGGATATTTATATTCCTTGTTATTATATTTCTGATTTATCAAAACACTTTCAATTATTTCTACTTCATATTTTAATATTCTATATGGCATAGAATAATCAATTTTTGTTTGATGTTCTATTAAAAAAAATACATTCTGTTTAATAACTTTATAAACTATATCAGCTTCTGAGTTCTTTAATTTGTTTGATATATAGCTACTATTATATTTTTCTATTTGTTCTGATGTTATAACTTCTTCTTTTTTTAATATTCTATTAATTATGCTTATAGCCTCTTCTTTATTATCTAATATCTTTCTAAATATCTTATCATTTGCATTGTTCACATGCTCATATTCTTCTTGAACATCATTTAAATCCATACTTTTTAATACACATTGTCTTTTATATAAAGTATATTCCTTTATTGTAAATATTTCCGTATTAGTACCTCCATTATATTTTTCATTATTTTATTTGTCAATATTATTTGTTATTTTAGTTTCGCATTTTCTTACAATGTATATCTTGGAATTCTTCCTAATAGTACCTAAAATTAATAAAGATTGCTTGATTGGAATGAAAAA
>CANPFO010000055.1 GCA_947573555.1 uncultured Clostridium sp.
GACTGGTCCTCAGCTTATGGCTTATCTTTGTCAGGTTAATATGTGGCTTGAAAAGTATCAACCTAAGATTGAAATATAAAAATGTATAACTTATAAACTTTAGGTTACAATTTGTAACCTAAAGTTTAATTATATAGAATTTCATATTTCTATATTTTTCTATTAATATCTCTTATTATGTCATTGATATTTATATTAGAAAAATTATTGTGTCAAATCTTTAGTATATCTAGATAAAATAAATAAACAAATAAAGTATATAATTCCTCCAAATAATACTTTTAAAATCATTAAAATTACCCTATTATGTATATTTAATATGTTTAATATATTACATATTACAAACATTATAAATGAAGCAATTAAATATTTTATACTAGAAAAATATATTTTTTTTATATTAATTTCTCTTTTGATGTAATTAGTCTGAATTAATAAAACAATAAATTGAGATATTAATGTTACAATTGTTGCTCCAATAGCTCCTGCTGTTTTTATAAATATTACATTAAATATAATATTTACTATTAATCCAGCTATTATAGATATAGTATATTGTTTTTGTCTTTTAGTTGGAAGTAAATATTGAGTTCCAATAACATTAGTAATACCACAAAGTAATATTATTGGTGCTAAGCCAATAACAATTAATATTGCTTTTTTATACTCTTCCCCTAAAAATATTGGTACAAATTCTTTTGAAATTACAATAATTCCAAACATAATTGGGAAAGATAAAAAGAAAGTAAATTCAAATGATTTTTTTAAATATTTATTTATTTTTTTATAATCTCCAGTTGAGAAAATACTTGCAATTCTTGGTATCATTACTACACTAAGAGATGAAACTAATGTAAATAATACATTAATTATTTTATAAGCTTCTTCATAATACCCTAGTTCTGATCTGTCTAAAATCATATAGCCTATCATTATTTTATCTATTATATTATATATTTTTATTGCTATTTGAGGAACAAATAATGATAAAATAGGATAAATATGCTTTTTTATATTTAAATCTTTTATATGACAGCATTTAAAATATTTAGGCAAATAAAACCATAAGGAAATATTTCCTAAAAAATCTGTTAATGAATAAATTAATAAATATTTTCCTAAATCTTTTCCGTGATTTTACAAATATAAATATACATACAACACTAATAGTCCTTACAATAATATTCCTTATAATTGTTTTTTTAAAATCCTCAAGACCTTGAAAAAACCAACTAATATCAAAAGCAGCAGCAAGTAAATATATTATAAGTATTCTATAATATTGTTTATATACATTATCTCTAACAAATGTTAGATAGTATATAAATATAGTAATTGCCATTGTAAGAAAACGACAAACAACAATTTCTAAAAATGTTTTTTGTCGTTTTACTTTGTTTTCTCTTATATAAGCAATTTCTCTTTGACCATAAAAAGAAACACCTAAAGAACCAAATAACATAAAATATGTTACAATAGAAATTATAAAACTATAAATTCCTATATTTTCTGACCCTAAAATTCTCGATATATATGGTGTTGTAACTATAGGTAATATTAATATAAGTATTTGATATAGTAGATTATATAAATAATTTTTTTTAATACTTTTTGTCTGCACACTTTTTAATTCCTTTATTTTTAATATTTAAAACTTTTGTATGTAAAGAAGATATTATATTCCAAATAGTATTTATAAATGGATTAAATACAATATATAGTTCATCTATAAATTCTACTACTTCTCCATTAAACCCACTTTTGAAATGATATACACCATACATACAACTTTCTTTATCATTATACCCTGAAACACCACCAAAATCATAAATATCGCATCCTTTTTCTAATGCCCATTTTATCATTTCCCATTGTAATAAATATGTTGACATTAAGTTTCTATATTTATTTGAACTTCCACCATATAAATACCATACTTTATTCCCATAATAAATTGGCATAGCTACTGCTATTGGATTACCTTCATATTCTGCAATTAATATCTTTGCAAATTTTGGATACATTATATTATATATTCTTTCAAAATATTTTATATCTCGTATAAAAAAGTTGTCTCTTTTACTAGTTTCTTTTAAAATATTATAAAATATTGGTATATCTTCTTTTTTTCCTTCTCTAATTTTTACATTCTTTTTTAATGAAAGTCTTATATTGTATCTGGTTTTTTCTTTAAAAGATTTAAAAATTTCTTCTTCTGTTTTATCTTTTATATTAAGCCTATATACAAATTTAGGTTGTATTACATCATCAATTGTTTTTATATTATCTTTTAATTTATATCCAAGAGATTTCATTAGTAATTTAAAGTTTTCATCCTTATTTGGAATATCTGGATCTAATCTAAAAATAAAAGCTTTATATTTTTTAGCAATTTTCTTAGCCTCCATTGTTATTTTTTCTAACGTTTCTTTATCTTGTGGATTACAAACAAATCCACGTGGAGCATACATCATATAAGAATTTACTATTGGCATTTTTTTTAGTAATATACTCATAGTTCCTGTTATATGACCATCTTTTCTAACTACTATCATTTCATTTTTCCACTTTTCTTTAACTTTAGCCCATTCTTCTGATTGAAATAAGTGACTTTTTGGGTTAGTAGATAAAAATTCTTCTAATTCTTTATAACAATAATTATTACTGATCATATATTTATAACTCCTATATTATTTATTTGCAATAAGTTTTCTTAATTATTTGTTAATTTAGCTACTAAATAATACATAGTCGAGTAGTTAAAATTATTTATATATAATGATTTTAATGGCTTTATTTTTTAGGACATTATCTAGTAATTGAATTTACTTATCACATAAAATAATTATAGGTATATCATGTTAATTAATTGTCAACTTCTTGTGTATAAGTTGCAAAACTTATATCTAAATGATAACTTTTTTCATCAATCATATATGAAACTATCAAGCATACATCAGTGTCTTTTATTTTACATCTAGCATATGTTTTATCAAATTTTAAGAAATCAGTTTTCAAATCTTCTAATTTCAAATATTCTAAATAGAGATTTAAAATCTCTTCTGCTGATTTTATATTCAAATTTTGTTTACTATCTTCAAAATCTTCCTTGACTAATAATTTTAAAACATCTCCAGTTATAGCATTTAAGGATATGTATACCCATGAGTTATCATCATTATATTTAATGTCCCATAAGCTATATAATGGATTTAATTGCATTGTATTATCTGCTTTTGTACTTAAATTTGAAGTATAATTTTTTTCATTTGTAATTCTTTTTTGTATATCACTAATATCTAATATAATTCCATTTTGAATAAATTTGATTATGGTACTTTTGGATATTTGTATAGCTTCTTTCATTGATAATTGATTTTCAAATGGTTGATGAGAAATTCCATAAGATGACGGATAAGCTATATTGGTAATTACATCTATTAATGATACATCTGTAGAATTTGATTTTATATAGTTTTTGGATAATTCAATTCTTCCTGTTTTTTCTATTAACTCTTCTTCTTTTTTATCTAATAAAAAATTAAAGAAAATAAAATTTCCCAATAATATTATTACTGCGATTACAATTATTATTAATGGTTGCAATTTTTTATACATAAATTTTCTCCTTTTATAAAGTTATAATAACCTTTGTACCCTTTTCTAATTTACTTTCAAATCTTAAAGTACCTTTATGAAATTTAACAATTTTGTCTGCTAAAGCAAGTCCAATTCCTGCACTATACTGCTTTTGTGCACGAGATTTATCTACAATAAAAAATGCCTCTGTTATTCGATTTAGATCTTTCTCTGGTATTCCACATCCATTATCACTAATAATTATTTCGTAGTTTTCTGAACTTTTTTTACCAGTTATATATATTTTAGTTGCATTTGCTTTTCTTGAATTATCTACTATATTTAAAATAAGTGTCTTAAATAAATCATATTCCACAAATATATCACTTTCATCTATCTTTGTATCTAATATTATATTATTTTTATCTAGCATAAGTTTTGTAGATTGCTTAATATCTTGGAAAAATTCTGTCACTGACACTTTTTCAAATATAAGGTTTTGGCAATTTAACATTATTAAATTCATTAATTTTTGAGACAAATTTTCTAATCGCATTCCTTCATTCCATATATATTGCGCATACTCTTTTGCTTGTTCTTGTTTTAAATTTTTTAAACATATCATATCTGCATATCCAATTATAGAAGTTAAAGGTGTTTTTAATTCATGAGCAAAATTCGCAACAAATTCTTCTTTTTGTATTGAAGTTTGTTTTATTTGTTCAAAGCTTTTTTCAATAGCTTCTGTCATTGTGTTAAAACTTTTTCCTAGCTCTCCTAATTCATCATTACTTGTAATTTTTATTCTACTTTTATAATCTCCATTTGCTATTTTTTTTGCTAAATCATTTACTTTTTTTATTGGTGAAATAATTAGCAATGTAAGTATTAATACAATAATTATGCTAATTAGAGCTATAAAATAATATATAATGATATATATTCTTTTTATTTGCTCATATTCTGTTAGTATTTTTGTTATATCTTTTCCAATTATTAAGTAAATAGGTTCTTTGTCTTCCTTTAAATATCCTGCTGTTATGAGTATATATTTATCACCATTTTTTTTAATTTTGTATGCAAGACTTGAATTTTGTACTTTTTCTAAAATTTCTGTAATTTCAAAGTTTTCTGGAAATGATGAATTTATTTTTTCTCTATTACTTGAATATATACCAATCAAATTAGTATATATATTTCCATTTAAAGCATTTTTTATTACATTTTCCAATACAATTTCATTTCTAAAATCTAATGTAGATATATTAGATTCTATTGAAAATTTAATAAGTTCAAATTGTTCTAATGTTTGTAAAACTTCCCTTTGAACAGTATTTTGAAAAGAATTGATTATTAAAAAATATCCAAAAGTTGAAAGTGAAATACATAATACTAGAACTACTGAAATAAATAATTTAAAAAATATTTTCATTTTGTAAATACAATCCTTTCTTGGATTTTTTATTATACTTCGAATTTATATCCAATACGAAAAACTGTTTTTATATTATTTTCTAAATTTAACTTTTTTCGTAATCTTTGAATATGAGTATCCAAAGTTCTTGTTTGTCCTGTAAATTCCTCTTGCCAAACTCTCTCATAAATTTTATCTCTATATATCGCTATATTTTTATTTTGAATTAAATATATTAGTAATTCATATTCTTTTACTGTAAGTTCAATTATCTTTCCATCTTTTGTTACAGTTCTAGATTCAAGATCAATTTTAATCCCTAATATTTCTAATATTTTAGATTCTAATTTTCCTGTTCTTCTCAAAAGTGCTTCTACTCTTGCTATAATCTCTCCTATTTGAAAAGGTTTTTTTATATAATCATCTGCACCAAGTTTTAGTCCCTTTATAACATCTTCTGTAGATGTTTTAGCTGTAATAAATATTACAGGAATTTTCATATATAAAACATATTCTAATAATTCATATCCATCTATTTGTGGCAACATTACATCTAATAAAACTAAATCATATATATTTTTTTCTAATAAATTTGCTGCCTCATTACCATCATAAGCACATGAACAATGATATCCTTCGTCACTTAAATTTATACTAATTAAATTTGAAATAGATTTATCATCTTCTACAATTAATATTTTTATCATTTATCTTTCTCCTATCTCTATAAGTAATTACTATTTTCACTTACTTTTGTCTTTAAATGTAAATATTAGATCTCATTATTCTTAATATAATCTATAAAAATAATATAATTTATAGTATATAAATAAGATGTGTCAAAGTTGTGTATTACAATGTATAAAAGTGCGATACACATTGTATCAAAACTATATCCTTAAAGTATATGTATCATTTCTAGCACTCTCCTATTAATTTATAATATAGTATATCACAAAATATGTAAAATCTATATACTTTAACCTTTTAATATGAAAGTTTAATTATATTTTTGTAAATCTATAATCTAATGTTATTTTTTATATTTTAATATCTTTTTATTAAATTATTTTCTATAAATAATCAATCTTTTGCATGACAAAATAAGATATGTTAATCATACCTGTATTATGTAATAATATACTATATAAATAAATTTAAGCACACTTTTTTATTCTATTAATTTTATTATGATATTTATATAAATTATATCCACAAGATATTAATGTAAATTCTAATATTACATTCTCTAATCCTTTTCTTCGTAGTCTTTTATATGATTTATCACTTTTTATAATTCCAAATGTTCCTTCTGCTTGAATACTCCTATTCATACAAAGTAGTGCTCCTTGTATTGAACATAAATTTTTTAGTACTTCCTTGTGAATTGATGTTAATTCACGATTTAATCTTATTTTTGGGACATACTATTTTTCCATTTTCATCTTGTGAAAAATTTACTGCTCTATATGGATTATCTCTATATTTTTCATTTTTTGTTTCTTTTTCAAACATTGTAAATTTCATGTACTTTTCCATTCCGTGTTGTTCACAATATATGTAAATACCATAAATGCTATCAATTTCAATGTTGATGGCGTTTTTTAAAAAGAAAAATGAGTGAAAAAATTTCACTCATTTTTCTAATGGACTTTTTCTTTTTCCACCATTAATAACTACTTTTTCTAAATCTTCATATATACTATGTAATTCAATTCCATATCTTTTCATTTCTTCTACACTTAATTCTTTAAAAGCTAGACATTGCAATATAGTTCCATCATATTTCAATTATATCTGGAAATTGTCTATAATTTGGTTTCATTGGTATAAAATGTATGTCTACATTTAATCCTATCCTACTAGTTTTAATTAATAATTGACATAGATAATCATTTAGTCTTTTTCTTCCCATCAAATTATTATCAACTAGTTCATCAAGAGCTTACCAATCAAATACAATTTTATCTACACCAAGTTATTTCATTTTTTCACAGTCTTGTTATAGGCATATCTTCTGTTTTTTTATTCCACTAGTAAATATAACTGTTCTAATACCTCTTCCTTTACAAAAACTTATCATATTATGTATCAAATTTAATTATTTTTTCTTTTTCAATTGATGAATTTGAAGATCAAAATTTACAATTATTAGGGCAAGCTTTTTTCTTACTATTTATTACATCTAATTATATTACTGTAGTTCTATAACATCTTCTTCATTTGAATTAGGTTCTTTTGGGGAGCTATAATGTTCAGCTTTTTCTTCAATTAATCCTTGTTCAAGACCTGCTATTAATCGCTCATAATACTGATATATCAAAAAATAAAGTCTTTTTTCATCAGCTGCATATGCGTCATCCTTCGTAGATAGGTACTCTCCTTTTTCCTCTAGTTTTGCATGTGGAAAAAGTTCTTCGTTCTTACATCCACCAAAAAAGTTCCACATTCCTAATTTTTCATACACTTTATTTAAGTCTTTTACTTGACATTTTAATTGAAAAATTTTTTCTCTATATGATCTTATTTCTTCAATAATTCTAATTAAACTATTAATATCATATTTTGTTTTAGTTCTAAACTCATTTATATATTCATCTATTTTTTGATTTATTTTCGTTTCATAGTTCATTTTTTTTATAGTCATTTCATTTAAACCTTTTTTCATTTATAAAGTCTCCTCTCTTATTACTTGTAAATAAATCTTTCTCCAATCTTCTAACTCATTTTCGATTAATCTATATACTTCTAAAATATTTCTTTCAACATTTCTTTTTTTATATATATTGCAATTTGCTTTTTCTTTTAACAAATTTGCTCTTTCTAAAAATCCTTTTTCTAATAAATCTTTCCTTATTTTTTTTATTTCTGCTGAATCTTCTTCTGCCCATTTTACTACTTTACAAATTTCTTTATTTTTAATATATGGTAATAACAGTTTTAATTTTTCTTCTAATTCAAATACCTTATTTAAATTTTCTTCCAACTTAAAACCTCCTAAATCATTTTATCTTCCTTCTGGTATTTCTTCGATTAATCCATCTATACCAATATTTTTACTATGTAATATGAAAGCTTCTTGTTCATTTTCAGATAACACATAAAAAGGAATATCTTTTCTACTACATTTTGTAATACCAAAAATGTCTTCAGCAATTTTTGAAAATTTTGTATGACAACTATTTTCATAAGAAAGTACATATTCATTATCGTCTATTTTACTTATAGTATTATTAGTTGGATATTTTTCCTTTGAATATATCATACAATTTAATTTTGTTCCTATAGGTTTAGAAAAAGATAATCTTTTTGATACTCCATTTATTTCAATTGTGTCTGATAAATATTTTCCTCCTGGAGTCAAATAATTTATAAAATTACAAACATCTAAAAGTGAATACTTAGGTAAAACTGTTGAATTTGCATATAATTTAAATTTATTGCTATAACTATTTTTTTCATCACTTTCTTCTATAACCCTAACAGCAACTGGATCTATGTCAAGTTTTTGGACACTTTTTTTGAGAATTTTTTTATATTTT
>CANPFO010000056.1 GCA_947573555.1 uncultured Clostridium sp.
TCTTTTTGAGTGGAATGAACAAATTACCATATATATTTATATAATAAAAGGTTGGCAAATATGGATTAGAAAATAGGAATATAGGATTAACACATTTGAAAGGAGCGTCACCCTTTTCCAGTTACAAGACAAAATTAATTTAATTCAAAAAATCAAGTGAAAAATTTTCACCTGATTTTTTTGAATTTATTTGTTTGTATTACTTTTTTCCATATCTTTTTCAAACTTAGCTGTACAAATATATGCTGATAAAGAATAAGTTATTAATACAAATGGAATTGTAAATCTTCCAATAGGCATTCTTGTAATAGCCATTATACATAATAATAAAATTTGTGCTAACATTATAATTCCTATTGATTGAGCTAATACATTTAAAACATTTAATTTATTATATCTAATCATTAAATATCCTAATACTATTATTGTAGTTATTGCAAATATAATTATATATGGTCTTAATATATCTCTACCTCTTGTATGAGCAACTTCTTCTATTTGTATATTTTCAGCTTTTATCTCTATTCCATATTTTATATTTATTTCTGATATTAATTTATTCTTTTGTTCTTCTGTTATGTTTGTTGTTGTAATACTTACTGCATCTTCATACACTTCAATTGGTTGAATTATTACTGTTTGTTTATCTAATACTTTATTTGTTATTTTTCTAATATCAGCTCTTTTAAATTCTTTACCTATATTTATTTCTATTTTTTGACAGTCTTGATATTGTAGTTCAAAGGCTAATCCCTTTACTAATATTATTATTGCTCCAAGTACTAATATTATAGCAATCAATACTGCTAAAATCTTTGTTTCGTTTTGTTTCATTTTTATACCTCCTATTTGTCTTCCATTCTTATTCTTAATAATTCTCTTGTAATGATAGTATTATAAGTTGCTATCATTATTATTCCCCAGAATAATATCATTCCGAAACTGCTTATAGGTATCCATTCTGCAAAACAAAATACTATTGCCATTATACATACTGGTATTAATCTATTAAAGAATTTTGTATATACATCTATTATTGACTTATTTACTGAATTCTCTCTATTTTCAATTTTGTTTAATAACATAAATGTAAGTATATAATTTAATACTAAAATTATTTCAATTCCAAATATTGATTCAATTGAAATTATTACATTTGTATATCTTATTACTAACATATATAATGCAGCTAGTCCAACATAAGAAATTCCTGCTATTAAACCATTAATTTTATATTTTGCTATTAAAATCACTATTCCTACTAATATAGCAATTGCAATTACGATTTCTACATTTACTAAGTCTTGTTTTGTTATATCTGACATAATATATTCATTTTTTGCTATTCTATATTGTAATGGTAAATTTCCATTATTTAATGCTGTTGCTACGTTTTGTGCTTGTGAAATATAGCCTTCTAATGTAGCTGTATTAGTTGTCGCTGTTCCTACTGTTAATTGAAGTTTTCCTGTTTCGTTAACATCTTCAAAGCTTGTCTTCATTATTTCTTCATCATCTATTTTCATTGTAATTGTTTTATTTGATAGTGCTTCATTTGTTTGTGTATTATTTGTATTATTTTCTGTTGTATTTTCTTCTACTGTATTGTTATTTTCTTCTTTAATATATGTTTTACTTATTTCTTCTAATTTTTTCTTTCCTTGTTTATTAAATACCATTTCTAAGTATACAACAGTTCCACTTTGTGTGTTACTATATAAAACATCTGAAGATTTTATATGACTATTATCTAATAAAACTTCTTTAGTGTCTGTATCTATTATTTCAAATTTTCCAATTGGTATAAGATTTGAAACTATTGTATCTGTTCTTAAATTTTCTGGCACTTTTATTTCTATTTCACCTGTTTTTGTATTTAAGCTTACATTATGTTCTTGAACTCCTAAATACATCAATCTTCTTTCTATTATTTTTTTAGCCTTTTTGTAATTATCTATTGTTTTACTTTCTTCAGAATTATTTGGTATATTTTCTTTTATATATCCTTTTTCTTTTATTTCTTCTTCTGTTGCTTCACTTATTATATTTCCTTCACTATCTTTTATTATTTCTTTTGTAGAAGTATCTAGCTGCAATTTTATATTTCTTGCTCCATCTATACTCATAGAATATGTGTAATCTTTTACTGTATTCACTATTTGTCCTCTATCTTGTTCATAGATTCCTAAAAATGCTATCATAGATATTAATATAATTAAAAAAATTATTGTTGTGATTTTCATTGTTCTTACAACATTTTGCTTATTTGTTTTTTTACTTTCTTTCTTCATTTTTTCCTCCACCTTATAATAATTTTGTATCATTTATTATTAATTCAAACCATATTTTTAAAAATTTTGCTGCATACTTGCTCATCATTGTTCTTTCCATAAATATTTCAAAATAGTCTAATACTGGACATATTTTAGTATCTATTGTTAAATTTAACTTTATTTTTCTTTCTTTCTCATCCATAATTAAGTTTGCATTTGTTACTGCATAATTTACTCTATCATGTATATCAAATGTTGATAAATTGTCATTTACTACTCTGTCTCTGTGCACATCTGATTTATCGGCTAATATTAAAGCTGCTCCTATATCACTTATTGCATATCCTGTGTTTTCATCGTGATTTCCTATTGCCATCATTATTTCGGTTCTTTCATCTAATGGCATTCCCATATCTTTTAATATGTTATACGCTAAAATCGCTCCACTATGTGCATGGTCTACTCTATTTACACAATTCCCAATATCATGCATATATCCTGCAATTCTTGCTAATTCTACTGTTCTTTCTGGATACCCTAGTTTTTCTAGTATATCTCCAGCTCTTTTTGATACTATTGATATATGTCTGTGCCCATGTTCTGTATATCCTAAAGCATTTAGCTGTTTTTGCGCTCCTCTTATTAACGCATCCACTTCTGGATTTTCTCTAACTTCTTTTATAGTTATCATTTGTTTCCTCCTTTTTGTCTTTCTAAATTTTATATTAAATGATAAAAAATATCAACTACTTTTTATTATTTTTTATTATTTGTGTCTATTTTATTCAGCTTATATTTATAGTATTACTAAAAATATAAGATTTTTCAGTTGAAAGACAAAATAAAATTCGAGTTGTGAATTAATAAAAATACAGAACTTAAAGGCTACTTTTATTGACATAATGTCATTTGTTTGGTATAATCTATTTGATTTAAGTAAGTTTCAATGAGTTTCCACTAAAAGGAGGTAGTCTTATGTTGTTTTTGAAATTTTTTAGGAAGGTTCATAAACCTCACATTAACGCCACTGATTGGCACTACGTTAAGTTCTGCCCTAAGTGCAAAGGTTTCAAAACTATTACTGCTCAAAATTTACGTGTTACCTACTTTGCAGATTGGAATGGCAAGCGGTTTTATGAATTCAGAAGCCGCTGCAATTCTTGTAAAAAACTCTTACTTGTTATTTCAAAGGATAAAATACCGGATGAAGTACGTGAAAATGTTCTTGCAGAAAGAACACCAATCTTATACGACGGTCATTTTCCTAAGGGATAATATTTTAACAAAGGGCTAGGAATTCCTAGCTCTTTTATATTATAGAAAAATATTTATATAGTTTTCTATCAGATTAGTAAAACTCAAAGTATATAATATTCTATGTGTTATTTAGAACATATTCTTTTAGTAATTCCATATCCTGATTATAACACCATATATACTTAATTGTTCCATTAAAGCTTGAAAATTCTTTATTTGCAAGCTTATATGCAATAGATAAGTCGTTATTTGTACAAAGTGTGACATGAGGTTTATAAATTCTCTTTAATCTTCTCTCTAATCTATATGACTTTAAATCTTTATCAAATATAGATTTCAAATTCATTAAATTCTCTTTATTATATGGTTCTATATATAAAGTTTCATTATCAAAATTATTTAAATTTCTAAATTCAATACGAAAACTACTTATATTTTGAACTATCTTGTCTAGTTTTTCTATAAATTCATTTCTATTTTTACAGTCATATAAATCAATAGTTATATGAGGTAGCCAATTTCTTTCTCTATCAATAACATTATTTGATTTTAAAGTGTTTTTAATACTTTGGATGTAATCTTGTGTTTCTTTATCAAAGCCATATTGTAATACATAATCATACATTTAATTTTCCATCTCCATTTCTCTTTATAGGAAAGTTTTCTTCTTTTTATCACCTTTTTATACTTAAACAAGATTATACTATAAACAACCAAAAATCAAGCCCCCTATCATTAATTTCCTAGTTTACTTAAGAATCCTTTCCTCTAATTTTTAGAAAAAAGAAATAACACTCCTTTAAATAAGAAAGTGTCATCTCTTTTTTGGAATTGCTTATTCGGAAATCTTTACATTTTCTAAAACAAGTTCTCCATTCACATAAATTTCACCAATAGTGCAGCTTTTATAATTACCATTTTGAAGCTTTTGTAAAGCATACTTCTTTGCTTGTTCGGTATCCATTTTCTCCGCTGTATTAAATGTAAGTTTGCCAATTGTACCACTAAAAATCTGCATAAACATATTTTTTCCTCCTTAATCGTTGTCACATGTTTTCTTGATAGAACTTAGAAAGAAAACAAATAATTTATAGTTAATCATATTATATCATTTTTACATAAAATCGTCAATTTTTTCTTTAATAAGACAACAAAAAAAGCCATTATACTAGTCTTTTTTCTAATACAATGACTTTTCTAATGGAGCGAATCACATACAAGTTACGAACTTTGTTCTCTTTCTAAGATTATTATAAACGATTCATTGTCAAAATACAATATTTACAAAAAAATTATTTTTGATTTGGAAATTGTTTTGATAAATCATTTATTTGTTCAGGTGTTATTTTGCCTGAAAGAATATCCTTAAACAATCCCTCAACAACACCCGACATTGCTCCATTCATAACTTCTTGACTTTTTTCATTAATAGCAACTTTGCTTTTCAATTCTGTCATTTCTTTCTCATGTGCATAGTCCTTATCTTTTGCTTCCATTTCTAGCCTATGTTTTTCCTTTAAATCTTCTATATTAATCTTATGTTGTTGCATAAGTTTTTCTATTTCATGCTTATTGTTAGTTTTAACAATTTCCAATTCTTGAGTAAGTTTTTTCTTGGCTTGAATATACGTTATCATACTTGCAATTATCGAAACAGCGTATGGTAGCAATTCTTTTATAATATCTAAAAAATTCATATTTTACCTCCTATATTTCATTAATTTTTTTAGAAAGATTTTATAATTTTGTTATTAATTTTTTCTATAATTATTATATAAAATTTGTTCTTAAATTTCAATGGGAGTATAGCAAATTTTTGCCATATATAGTATAATTTAGACATAAGAAATCTTATGATTAAATTAAAGATTGGAGGAAACTAATGGGCAATGAATTAATTAAAAATGATAATGAAATCAATAATATATTTGATAATATTAAAGAACTAGTAATTAGTAGTAGAAATAAAGTATATAGTGCGGTAAATACTGAAATGCTTAGTTTATATTGGAATATTGGCAAGGCAATTATGGAAATACAACAGGGTGATGAAAGAGCAAGTTATGGTGATGCCGTTTTAGAGAAGCTATCACAAAGACTAACTAATGAATTTGGCAAAGGCTTTTCTAAAAGAAATTTAGAGAGAATGAGAAAGTTCTATATTTATTTTCCAATTGCGACAACAGTGTCGTCGCAATTAAGTTGGTCTCATTATTTAGAAATATTAAAAATAGAGGAAGAACCTAAAAGGAATTTTTATATTAAAGAAACAATTAATTCTAAATGGAGTGTTAGAGAACTTCAAAGGCAAAGAGATTCATTATTATATGAAAGATTAACTTTATCTGCTGATAAAGACAAAATATTAGAATTATCTGAAAAAGGACAAATTTTAAGGACAAGTAAGGATTTAGTAAAAGATCCATTTGTTTTGGAGTTTTTAGATATAAAAGAAAATACAAATTATCTAGAATCTGATTTAGAAAAAAATATTATAGAACATTTAAAAGAGTTTTTATTGGAACTTGGTAAGGGATTTAGTTATGTTGGGAATCAAGTAAGATTAACTCTAGAGGAAGAACACTTTTATCCGGATTTAGTTTTTTATAATAGACTTTTAAAATGCTTTGTCATAATTGATTTGAAGATTGGAAAAGTGACTCATCAAGATATTGGTCAAATGCAAATGTATGTTAATTATTATGATAGAGAAATTAAACAAGATGATGAAAATTCAACTGTAGGAATATTATTATCAACAAATAAAAATGAAACTATTGTAAAATATACTCTACCAGAAGACAATAAAACAATATTTTCATCAGAATATAAACTACATATGCCAACAGAACAAGAATTAATTACTGCTGTTGAGGAAGAGAAGAAAAATTTTGAATTAAATGAATAAAGCTAATTATGGCGAATTTGCCATAATTAAAGGTTATGAGAGGAGAAAACAAAATGAAAATAATTAATGAGTTCCTAGTTAATGATATTAGTGAGTCTATTAATTTTTACAAGGATTTTTTAAACTTTGAAATAATTGAAACAACAGGTAATCCCATAAATTGGGTAAGACTAAAAAATGATACTGCGGAATTGATGCTTGAAAATTATAAAAGTGCTATGAATGAGTTTGTAAAATTCCCTCCAAAAGTAAATTCGAGTAATCTAGTTAAGTTTAAATATAGTAATATCAAAGATGTTAGAATGCTTTATAATAAAGCATTAAATAGCAATATAGAGATATTTAAAGATTTAAAAGAAACAGATTATGGAACTGTTGAATTTGCAATTCTTGATTGTGATAATAATATAATTATCATATCAAACTAATTTAGGAAGGAAAGATTATATGAATAATATAGAATTTATTAATAATGCATTTACTGAAGTGGATTACGACTACCTATGATACATTTTAATAACAATGAAAAAGATATTTGTGTAATATTTATACATGGAATGTGTCAAACTATTCTTGATAATTATTTTGCTACGGTATGTGGAAATATATTATCTAAAAATAATATTGGTTTTCTTTATGAACATAATCGAGGACATTCAATAGAAAATGATATATTGATGAAAGATGGTTCTTTTAAAAGATATGGTTGTATGTATGAAATCTTTGAGGATTGTATTATTGATATTGATTTGGCTATATATAAGGCAAGGGAACTCGGTTATAAAAAGTTTATTCTTATGGGACATAGTTATGGATGTAACAAACTGATTTACTACTATTATAAAAAACATCCAAATGTTTTAGGATTAATACTTGCTAGTGCACCAGATATGGTTGGACTTCAATTGTTGCGACAAAAAGATTATAAAGAGCTTATTAAAGAAGCAAAGGAAAATATTGATAATGGTAAACCAACTAAGATTGTCAGTAATATGATTGAGGATTATATGTACATGAGTTCAGGAACTTATTATAATTGGTTTAGGAAAAATTCTAATTTGGATAATTTACCAGTTATGGGTAATTCAGAAAACTGGTATCAATTTGAATCAATAAGTATTCCTATATTAACCTTTTCAGGATCAAATGAAACAGATAACTATTTACATTTAGATTTGTTAAAAGAAAAGGCGAAATGTTGTACTGATTTTGAATATAAAATTATAGAAAATACAAACCATTTCTACTTTGATAAAGAAAATGAGATAAGCAATTTAATTTTAAATTGGATTAAGAATAAATTTTGATATATACTTTTGAGAGGGTATGGGTTTTCCCATAAATTGAAAACGTGCGGGAGTAGGTTTTCAGTGCTGGCTAGGACATAAATCTTAATTTGTACTCACATATTTTTAAGATAAATTTAAAGGACTGCTTGTTTTGCAGTCCCATTTTTATACATATATTAGTTCTTTTAAGATAATTTTTTCAGCCACATTTTTATAATTATTCATTAGTTTTACCCATTCAAGTTGGTTATTCGTTTTACTTTTTTCAGATAGTAATTCATCAACATTTTTGTATTGTTTCATTAAAATATTTAATCTATTTTCTGCTTCAATACTAACTGAAACAAGATGATTGGTTAGTTGATTTGTCATTAAAAGTGTTGTATAAAGCACTTTATTATTTGCTTTCAGATAGTGTAATCTTAAATAACCATATTTATTAATTTTTTCATTATTTTGTCTTTCAATTGTTAAGTTTGGTAATAAATAATCGCCAACTTTTATATAAATTAGTTCCATTTTTTATCTCTCACTTTCTTTATTTTTAATATTTTTTCATAGAAATCTACTGTTTTAGTTTTGTTATTGTATTTAAAATAACCTTGCTCTTTGTTTTTATCTATGACTTTAATTGTAAATCTATCAATTAAAATTACAGTAAACTCGCCAATAGATAATTGATTTTTTAGGTAATTGAGAACTTTAAATTGTTCTATAGTATCTACTTGATTCTTTAAAATATTTTCTTTCA
>CANPFO010000057.1 GCA_947573555.1 uncultured Clostridium sp.
CTTCTGATATATCATGTGTTACCATTAATGCTGTTATATTTTCTTTTTTTAATATTGAATAAATATCTTCTGTTACCATTATTCTTGTTTGATAGTCTAGCGCAGAAAAAGCCTCGTCTAACAATAATATTTTAGGTTTTACTGCTAATGTTCTAATTAGCGCTACCCTTTGTCTCATTCCACCAGATAATTCTGAAGGATATTTATTCGCAAAATCATATAGATTATACTTTTTCAATAAATTTTTAACATATTCAATATTTTCTTTTGTTTTAATCCCCTTTATTTCTAGACCAAATAGTGTATTATTTAATATATTTTTCCATTCTAATAAGCAATCTCTTTGCAACATATATCCTATTTTTGATGATATTTCTTCTACTTTTTCTCCTTCTATGTATATTTCTCCTTCAGTTTTTTCTTCTAATCCTGCTATTATTGATAATAATGTTGACTTTCCACATCCACTTGGTCCAATTAGACTTACAAATTCTCCTTTTTTTATTCTGAAATTAACATTTTTTAGTGCTTGGATTTCTCCCTCTCTATTCTGATATTTCTTTCCTACATTTCTAACTTCTAGTATTTCGTTCATAAATTGCCTCCTATTTTTAGTTATAGAAAATTAAATATTTCTTATTAATTTTCTTGTACTAATATATTTTATGTAAAACATTTTTGTTTGTTACTTATTATAATAATTTCTAAACTCTAACATAAAAAGAATATCGAGTTTCCTCAATATTCTTTTATTTAAAGTATATTTGGTTTTTCAATTTTCATTTTACTTACTAATTCAGAAATTTGGTATATTAATTTTTGTTGTTCAGGAGTACATTTATCTAAAATATTTCTAAAATCTTCTTTTAAATAATCTTTTGATGTTGTGTTGCTTCCTGTTAGTAAAAAACCTGGTGTAACATTTAAAAGACTGGCAATCTGTGTTAATCTTTTTAGATTTATATTACAATGGCCTCTTTCAACTCTACTCATAAAGGCTGTTGAAATATTTAGTTTGTCAGCTAATTGCTCTTGCGTTATATGTTCTTCTAATCTTGCTTGTTTTATTCTTCTTCCAATAACACTATAATCTGGTGACATTTTATCCTCCTTTTCTTATTTGTTGCTTTTTAATTCAATGTAAATATTTATTTTTTATATTTATCATTTCTTCTGCTACTTTAGATTTCATTTTCACTAATTCATTAAATTCTAAATCTTGGATTTTTATTATATTAAAAGAAAAGTTTATTTTATTGTCCTTATAAGTTATATATTTAATTTTAGAATAAACTTTATTGTTTCCTTGTTTCCATATTTCTTTTCCTATATATATTACAATTGGAATTACAATTGGATATCTTTTATTTATAGCTTTTTCTTCTTTATTCCACCTACTAATAATATTTAAAGAATCTTCAAACATTTTATATGTTATATTATTATCAATATTTTCTATAACCTTTATAAATACATATATTTCTTTTTGTTTTATCTTACTAATAATATTATTCTTGTTTAACTTTTTTTTCATTATATTACAATAAATAATATTTTCAATTTGGTCTAAACTAAAAAATTCCTTTAAGAATTTTCTTAATTCAACTTTATTTTTTAATATACTAATTATTCTTTCTGCAAAATCTTGTTCTTTATATTTTCCATTTATTTGTTCATATTTTTCTATATTTTCTCTTAATTTACTTATTTCTTCTATTTTTCCGTTTTCATCGTAATCTGCATAGTCGTTATAAGAGAAATAGGTCATTAAATCACTCCTTTTTATTCAATTATTTAATTTCTTATTTTTTTGGGAAAGTTATTTGATTTAAAATTACTTTTGATTTTTGAATTAATATTTTATATCTAAATTTAATCGTATAATTTTATATTAACATAACATAGTGTTTTTTTCAATTATATTTCTTATTTTTACCTTTATTATAAGTGAGTTTTTTGGAATTATGTCATAATTTGTCAAGTCTTGTATCTACATATTTAAATTTTTAGATATTTTTTCCAAGATTCTTTCTAATATTAACTAAAATTTAGACTCTAATATTATTTACATTTACATAACATTATGTTATAATCTCTATATAGAGTTTAAAAAGTGCCGCACATATAAAAAAGGAGAATAGTTTATGAAGTCTTATATTGTTAGCTTATTACGAAAATCTTCTTCTACAGATGCAAAAATGTTACTTCAAGTGTTACTACACTACTATTCATATTTCAAATATACTGAAGAAAATCATTTTGAATGCTTTTCTGTGACTATTCCTCGTAACTTTTTCAATTATGATTTTTTTCATGAGCATCAGTTAAGAGAAATACAGAATATTCAAGGAACTCCTATACATTGGAGAATGGTTTATTTAGACAAACTACAAATTTGGTTGCAATAAAATATATAAAAAGCTCATGCTTGGCACTGCATGAGTTTTTTTAATCTATTTATATTAATATTTAGAATACAAAAAATGTCTTTAATATTCACTTTTGTTCTCAAAATATGTACTTATTTCTTGTAAATCTTCAAAGTTGTGTTGTCTTAAAATTTCATAAGTTATTATAGCAACTGAATTTGACAAATTTAAGGACCTTAAAGCTGGAAGCATTGGAATTCTTATTGTTTTAGTATCTAAATATTTTTCTAATATCCATTCTGGTAGTCCTTTAGTTTCTTTTCCATATAGTACAAAAACTTCGTTCATAGTTGAATAATTTATATCTGTATATTTAGTCTTTCCCTTTGTTGTTGCAAAAAACATATTATTTTCATTTGGTTTATATTTTTGTAAAAATTTGTCAAATGATTGATGCTCTTCTATCTCTAATTTATCCCAATAATCTAAACCTGCTCTTTGTATTGATTTTTGGTCTATTCTAAAACCTAATGGATGTACTAAATGCAATTTAGCTCCTGTTATTGCACACGTTCTTGCTATGTTTCCAGTGTTTTGTGGTATCTCTGGTTCTACTAATACTATATTTAGTTTCATTATTTTTTTCCTTTCTAGTAACATTTATTTTTGGTTACTTTTCAGCCTAATTTGTAATATATATTAAAATACCATTCTTTGTTGGTGGGACTTATGAGTAACTATTTTTGAATTTTTCTTCTTACATATTCATATAATATAATCCCAGTTGCAACAGAAGCATTTAGACTTTCTGTTTTACCTAACATTGGAATTTTAGCTTTTATATCTGCAATATCTTGAATTTTTTGTTCAACACCATTAGCTTCATTACCAATAACTATAACCTTTTTGTTATAATCAATATCATAAATACTATTTTCAGTTTGTAATGATGTAATAATCAATTCAAATTCATGCTTTTTTATTTCTTTTAAAGTCTTTTCTAAATCATTACATTCTATAATATTGACTCTAAAAATAGCTCCCATTGTAGAACGAACTACTTTGGGATTATAGCAATCTGCTGTTCCCTTAGACACTAGTATTTGATTTATACCTACACTATCAACAGTTCTTAATATAGTACCTAAGTTACCAGGATCTTGAATATCATCTAGAGCTACAATTATATCTTCTGAATAGTTTATTTGTGCTTCAGTATTTTCTCTTCCTATTATAGCCATTATTCCTTGTGGTGTATTTACATCTGATATACTACTAAAAATTTTATCAGTTACATATATACATTCATATTTGGCAATTTCATACATTAACTCTTTTGGAATTATTTCTGAATTTTGACAATTATCACATATAACAATTTGTTTTATATTGCATTTTTCTTCAAGAGCCTCTTTTATTAGTTTAATTCCTTCTATTACAAACTCTTTATTTAAATCTCTATATTTTTTTTCTTTTAATTTTTTTATATGTTTAATAAATTCATTATCTTTACTTGAAATTATTTGCATAACATTCTCCTTTTGTGACAAAGTGTTTGAGACAAATTACGGCTGCCCCCCTTGTCTCAAAAATTCTGTAACATCATTTAGTATTTGTCTTTCGCTTGTCGTTCCTATTTCTAAAGTTATCATTGGTTTTACACCTGGTGAAAATTTTATCTTGTTTTTATATTTCTTAACTAATTCTGAAATATCTATTTTGAATTGGCTTTGTTCAAACGTAAATACTACTGCTGTTTTTTTGCTTGCTATTTTACTTATATACAATGGTTTAGATAGGTATTTTATTCTTGCGATATCTAACAAGTTTTCTAATTCTGCTGGCATATTTCCAAATCTATCTATTATTTCGTCTACTACATTTTGTATATCTTCTTCATTTTTGCATAAAGCAATATTTTGATAAATTTCAATTTTTTGCGATGAGTCTGGTATATATTCATCTGGTATGTAACTTGTTACATTTAAGTCTATTTGAATATCTATATCTTTTTCTACTTCTATTCCTTGCATTTCTTTTACAACTTCATCTAATAAACTGCAATATGTGTCATATCCAACTTGTTCTAAATGTCCTGATTGGATTTCTCCAAGCAAGCTTCCAGCTCCTCTTATTTCTAAGTCTCTCATTGCTATTTTAAATCCCGAACCAAATTCTGTAAATTCCTTTATTGCTTTCAGTCTTTTATCTGCTTCTTCTGATAGCATTTTATCTTTCCTATATGTTATATAAGCATAGGCCTGTCTGTCTGACCTTCCGACCCTTCCTCTTATTTGATATAATGCTGCTAATCCCATTCTATCTGCATTTTCTACTATTATTGTATTTGCATTTGCTATGTCAATTCCTGATTCTAATATTGTTGTACAAACTAATACATTATTTTTTTTATTTATAAAGTCTTCCATTATCTCTTCTATTTGACTTCCTGACATTTGCCCATGTGCATAAGATACTTCCGCTTCTGGAACTAAGTTTGCTATTTCATGTGCTTTTTTTTGTATATTTTCTACATTATTAAATATATAAAATACTTGCCCATCTCTTTCTAATTCCTTTGTTATTGCTTCTTTTACTACTTCACTATCATATTCTAGTACATAAGTTTGAACTGGCTTTCTATTATGAGGAGGCTCGTATATTACTGACATATCTCTTATTCCTACTATAGACATATGCATTGTTCTAGGTATTGGTGTTGCTGTCATTGTTAATACATCTATATTTGATTTATATTGTTTTATTTTTTCTTTTGCTTTTACTCCAAATCTATGCTCCTCATCAATTATTAGTAATCCTATATCTTTAAATTCAACATCCTTACTTAATAATCTATGTGTTCCTATAACAATATCTACTTCTCCAAGTTTTAACTTTTTAATTACCTCATCTTGATATTTCTTAGTTTTAAATCTATTTAATATTTCAACTTTTATTGGAAAATCTTTCATTCTATCTCTAAATTCTTCATATTGTTGTTGTGCTAATACTGTTGTTGGTACTAAATATGCTACTTGTTTATGGTCCATAACTGCTTTAAATGCTGCTCTTATTGCTACTTCAGTTTTTCCATATCCAACATCTCCACATAAAAGTCTATCCATTGGTCTTTGCATTTCCATATCTTTTTTTACTTCTTCAATGCATCTCAACTGGTCATCTGTCTCTTGATATGGAAATCTTTCCTCAAATTGGTTTTGCCATGGAGAATCAGGTCCAAATGCATACCCTTTTGAATTTTCTCTTTTGGCATATAATTCTATTAGTTCTTTTGCTACTGCTCTTAAGTTATTCTTTACTTTTTCTTTTGTTTTTATCCATTCTTTACTTCCTAAGCTGTTTATAGGTGGATTTATACTATCGCCACCAATATATTTTCTTATTGTGTCTAATTGATTAGTTGGTATATATAAAACTGCATCATTTTTATATTTTAGTTTAATATAATCTTTTGTTGTTCCATCTGCTGTTATAGTATTTACACCTATAAATATTCCTATTCCATAATTTTTATGGACAATATAGTCTCCTGCTTTTAAATCTGCAAATACTACTTTTTCTCCATCTTTAAATGCTTGACTGCTAAATGTTTTTTTCTTTTTTCCGCCGTCAATTAAATCATCTGCTGATATTACAACTTGGTTTATTTCAAAATTCTCAAATCCTTCTGTTATTTTTCCTATTGATATTGTTATTATGCTTTCTTTTGATTTTACAATTATTGTCTTGTCTAGTTTTTCTTCTATTTTGCTTAATATATTTTCTTTTTCAAATAAATCTTGTAATTTTTTGGCCTTTTCCTTTGAATCAACCATTACATATATACTTTTTTGTTCTTTATTCCACTTATTTATATCTTCAAATAAATTTTCAATTTCGCTTTTAAAATAATTAATTTCTCTATATTCAAAATGATATCTTTCAGCTTGTTTATTTGTTACAGAATCTTGCTTTTCTAAATATATTAATTTATATTTATTCTCTATAATATCTATATTTAACTCAGATATTAGTTGTAATGCTTCTGGGAGTATTTTTTCTTTTTCTATTAAGTTTTTGCTCAGATTTTCTATATCTTGTAATATATTTACTTCTCTTTGTTCTATTTTTTTAATTTCGTCTAATGCTATTATACTGTCTGATTTAATGTAATCTATTAATGTTTCTTGATTATTATAAAATTCATCAAAATATTTATCTATTTTACTTATATAATTTCCAGCTTTTATTACTTCTATATCTTGTTCTATTATTTCTTGTTGATTCTCTTCTACTACTTTTTTCTCTATTTTTTTACATATGTTTTCAATTGAATCTTCTAATACATATTCGTGTGATGGATATATTTTTATTTTTTCTAATGTACTTATAGACCTTTGACTACTTATACTAAAGTTTCTTATCGAATCAACTTCGTCTCCCCAAAGCTCTATTCTTACTCCTATTTTTTCGTCTAATGAAATATCTATTATTCCACCTCTTATACTAAATTGCCCTCTTCCATCTATTAAATCATATCTTGAGTATCCTAAATTCACCAGTTTTCTTTTTATATCTTCTAAATTACATATATCTCCTATTTTGAATTCTAATATATCTTTATATAGTGTTTCTTTTGCTGGTAATTTTTGCATTAATGCTTCAATTGTTGTTACTATTATTAAATTTTTATTTTCTTGAATTTTATTTAATGTTTCTATTCTTTGGTATGGCAAATCTTTACTTTCTGCTATGTAATCATATGTTACTATCTCTTTTTTTGGAAATAATACTACTTTATCATCTTGAAATGCTCGCAAATTGTCTACTATGTTTTTTGCTTGTATTTCGTTATATGTTACTAATAATATTGTTTTTTTGTTATAGCTATTTATTGCTGATATTATTTGTGACATTCCAACGTTAGTTAAGCCCGATATTGAAATCGGGCTTTGTATATTTTCTATTTGTTTGCTTAAATCTATAAATTTTTGAGATTTTCCTATTTCTCCTATTATGGTGTTCATTTTATTTTCTCCTAAATTATGATTTGTTTATTATAGCATAATTTTTTTTAAATTTAAAGACTTTTTATGAAATTTCTGAGATAAAAAGGTTTGCTTATCTTCCATCATAGTTAAATCTTATACAAACATCATTCTTAAATATCAAGTCATCTCCTGTTGTTGGATTTATCTGTCTTATTTCTTCATAATCTTCTATTCTCTCATCTCCAAACAAATAATGACATTCTTTACAAAATTCTTTCAATGTATATTCACCATCATTAGTATATTTCATTTGAATAATTGAATCCTTAGTTAATTTTATTTGATAATATCGTCCCATATTTCTTCTGTTAAAGTAATGTATTTATTTTCCTCTTCTTGTGTACTTTCTGGCTTTTGATTTTCTATACTAGTATTCTGTGATATTGTGTTCATATTTTCAGGAGTTTTAATTTTATCTATTTGGTGTTAGAATAGATATATGGACACATTTTATGAGAGAGTGTATAATAAA
>CANPFO010000058.1 GCA_947573555.1 uncultured Clostridium sp.
CTTTCAATATTTTATTTTCAATCTACTTGTGACATATCTATTTTAAACCTATAAAAATGATGCCCTAAACTAATTGTTACTTTTAGTATCAAAATCTTGAAAATTGCTATTGCATTTGACAAAAAAAGGTGCTATAATTTTGCTAACTCGTAAACATAATTTCAGAAAGGTCATGGTGATTTTATGCTTAAAACACGGAATCTATTTGTTCTAAAAGGTGTTGAGTGTGATGTAGCCTCTATAATTGGCAACTTGCACTTCAAAGGGTTAACAGAACTTACTTACTCTGCTACTACTCTTGAACGCATTCTGCGTGAATTTTATAATAACAAGAGTGTTGTATGTTCTATTATCCCTCCAGGTTTTCAGGGAAAAGCTATTGAGATTAATGTTGTTAATTCTAAATTAATTTCTTCTGATAGCGAAAATTGCATCAATGTTTCAGCTGGTAATATTCCTGGCCAATTTCAAACAATAGCTACTTTAAATGGTTGCGATATTGGCGACCATAAATCCAATAGCTCAGGTTTAAAAGGTGCTCCAAGTACAAAAGATTGTGCATACTGTGTTCATATGAATTCAGATCACATAGGAAGAAAATCTGTGAATCACAATCGTTCTGTATATGAATCGGAAAACTTTATTGTCATTCCTACTGTTGGCGAATTTATTAAAGGCTATTTGCTTATTATCCCAAAAGAACATTTAATGTCATTGGCAGAACTTTCTTTTGATTTAAGAAAAGAATTTTTGGAAGTACTTAACGATGTATCTTATATGTTAAGACTAACATACCCTGTTAATGAATTGTTAGTTTGGGAAAACGGTACTGGTAATGGTGGAATTGGAAAAGCAAAAGATTCTATTGTACATGCACACGTTCATGTTGCTCCAAGCAAATTAACAGCTTGGAAAATTATGGAACTTTCAGGTTTTCATTTAACAAAAATCTCATATTCTGATTTATCTTTATATGGAAATCATTCTTATTTGCTCGTTAAAGGCAATGGAAATGATGATTGGTTCATTAATGATGATCCTGACTTATACATTCCTCGTCAATATGTACGTCAGCTTATTGCAGAAGAATACCATTTTGATGGAGATATTTGGAATTGGAGAACTAATCCATTCTATAATCTACTTTTTAATACTGTAAAAGATATTCAGGATGCCTTAATTAAAAATTGGCATTCACTACCTGACAGAATTAAGACTAATACAAAAAGCTTTTTCGTTTTTTAATAACATTAAAGTGACTTAAAATATGGACAAACTATATTCTAAATAGAAATAGTTTGTCCATATTCTTTATATTATAGGAAAGCTTGCTAAACTTCCTATAATTATTTACAGTCTATTAATATTAAAGGTACTTCCATCTCATTTGGAGTAAATCCACAATGAGTTGCTTTTTTATCAGCTTTATCTTTAGATATATTAGTCCCTAATTTTATTATAGAATCACTTATAGCTATTGCTATATAGTCTCCAATAAAATCATCAACTTTAGGATGTTTATTTCCATAGCCTAGTAAATTTTTATCTAAAAATTCCTGCTTGCTATATAAAATAAATTCATCTTGCAAATTGTTTTTAAAATATTGTTCAAATTGTTCTTTTTTATCTGGTTTCACCCAAAATGTTACAGCTCTTGATTCTAAACTTGCTGGCATTATAATATAATCTTGAATTTCTTTTAAATCTAAAATATTATATGTATTTTTTATATCTTGATGTCCGTGGTCTGCTGATACAATAACTACTGTATCAGTTCCTTTTAATTCATTACACATTTTTTCTATTTTATTTTCTGTTTGTTGTATAAATTCTTTCACTTCTTGTGCAGTACATCCATATTTATGTAATAATGTATCTGGTTTTTCGCTATATGCTAATATAAAATTTTTATCTGTATTATTACATATCGATTTAATTGAATCACATACTAAATCTATATTGTCAGCATTTATACTTCTTTTGCTTCTAGCTTCACAAAATTCTGGATTTATTTCATATGCTTTGACTTTTGGTTGTGCTTTTTCAATTTGCTCATATACTGTTTCATATTTTATTAAATCAAACACATCTAATTTAGATGTATTTAATTTTTCTCCAGTATAAGAATCTATTTTTCTCATCATTTCTATTGCTCTACCATACTCTTTAAAATATTGTGACATTGCAATCCAAGCTGTCTCTATTGGTGGTTTTCCTGAATAATATGTAGTCATAGCAGCTGTCGTTGTAGATGGACATACCGAAGTGATTTTGTCTATTTGATTATTTTTAAAAAATCCTTTGGGTGAATTTTCTTTTAATATATGTTCACCCATTCCATCTAAGATAATAAGAACTATATTTTTATAATCATTTTCTAATATTTTCTCTAACTTTGGCAGTGCATTATATTTAGTCTCAACATTATAATGTTTTAATATTGTATTTATCAAATTTAATATACTATTACTATAGTCTGGTAACACTATTTCTTTCATTTTTTCTCCTTCTATTTTTCAATTACTTCCATACCATCTTTAGTATCTTTGACTATATATCCTTTTTGAGCAATTAAATCCCTTAATTCATCTGACTTTGACCAATCTTTAATTTGTCTTGCCTGTTTCCTTTGTTCAATCAAATTCAAAATTTCTTCTGGTATTTCGTATTTTGAAGATATTTCATCTATTTTAATTCCTAAAACTGTATCAAATTTTTGAAGTAATTTTGCAACTTCTAAATTTTTCTTTTCATATTTTGCTACTTCCCAAACAAAACTCATAGCTAATGGCATATTTAAGTCGTCATTTATTGCTTTATGGAAATTCTCTTCTATATTTTTTAAATTCTCTTTATCTTGGCTTGTTAATTCATCATTTCCATTTAAATTAGTTTGATAACTATTTCTCAATCTTTCTAATGATTTTGCTGTTGCCTCTATTCCTTCCCATGTAAAATTTAATTTATTTCTATAATGGCATGAATAACTAAATAATTTATATACAATTGGGTCATATCCTCTATCTTTAAAATCTTTTACTAAATATGCATTTCCTAGGGACTTTGACATTTTCCCGCCATTTATTAATAAATATTCTCCGTGCATCCAATATTTAGCTGGAATTTTACCACATTTTCCTCTACTTTGAGCAATTTCATTTTCATGATGAGTTGGCACTAAATCTATCCCTCCTGTATGTATATCAAATTGCTCTCCTAGATATTTTTGTCCCATAGCTGAACATTCTATATGCCATCCTGGATAACTTAATCCCCAAGGGCTCTCCCATTTCATTAAATGATTCTTTGGTGCTTTTATCCAAAGTGCAAAATCATATGGATTTCTTTTTTCACCATCTATTTCAACTCTTGCTCCAGCTTTTTGATTCTCTAAATCTAAATTTGACAATATTGGATATTTATCTAATTTAGAAATATCAAAATATATTGCTGTTGAAGTTTCATAAGCATATCCATTTTCTACTAAACTTTTTACATATTCTAGCATTTCATTTATATGGTCTGTAGCTTTACATACTATTTCTGGTATCTCTATATTTAATTCTTTTAAATCATTAAAAAATAATTCTGTATAATGTTCTGCTATTTCTAGTGGTGTTTTATTTTCTTCCCTTGCTGATTTTAGCATTTTGTCTTCTCCTTCATCACCATCTGATACCAAATGTCCTACATCGGTTATATTCATAGCATGTTTTATATTGTATTCATTGTATTTTAATGTTCTTCTCAAAATATCTTGAAAGATATTAGTTCTCATATTTCCTATTGTTGCATCTTTATAAACTGTTGGCCCACATGAATATATTTTTACTTCTTTTGAATCTATAGCTTTAAACTTTTCCTTTTTCCTAGTTAATGTATTATAAAAATATATGTCCATTTTTCCTCCCTTTGAGACAGATGGGACAGGACAATTTTGTCTCACATTTTTGTCGTTTTTTGTACATTTTTGTTTCTACGTTTTTTAACATATTACGACAAATGTATGAGACAAAATTGTCCTGTCCCTCTTGTCTCACTCTACTATATTGTCTTTTCCTGCTGAAGTATTTGTTGTAGTATTATTAGTTGTGTTATTTCCTGTTGTATTATTTGTATTTACTGTATTATTAACAGTATTATTTATTGTGTTGTTATTTACCACATTATTTTGTGGTTTATCTTGAGGTTTTTCTTGTGGTTTTTCTTCTGGCTTTTTATGAACATCACAAGTTTCAGTCACTTCTTTCTTTCCTGTTTCAGATGGTTTTGAAACTGATTTCCAAAGTCCTAGTTGCTCTTTAGGCATTACTCCTCCATAGCTTACTTCTTCTTTTTCAGGACAATATTCATTTGCTTTCTTTCCAGTTTGTTTACATAGTGTTTGTGTTCCATGACCTTCACATTTTGCTGGTACATTGTCTGTTGTAAATATTTCAGAATAAGTTTCTTTACATGTTGATGTTGCTACTCCTCCTGTTATTTTACATATTGTTGCTCCTGTTAATCCTGTTGTTGGCTTACTAAATGTTTTACCTGGTAAATCTTTGTGTATTGATTTCATAACTGTTGACCATAATTGTCCTGCTGGGTTGTTTCCATTTACACTATATACTGTTCCGTTTTTATTTTTTAGTGGCTCTGAATAATCAAATCCCCACCAACAAGTAGCTGTATAATATGGTGTCATTCCACATAGCCATCTATCTACATATTTATCTGTTGAACCTGTTTTTGCACAAGTATCTTTTCCTGGTATTGCACAATATCCTGCTGTTCCTCCTGATTTTAATGGTTCTTTTATTATTTCTCTTGTTAAATATGCATTTTGTTCAGAAAATACTTTTGTTTGTTCTTGTTTTGGCGTTAATACTGTATTCCCGTCTTTGTCTACAATCTTTGTATAGAATATAGGTGTTATATATACACCATTATTTGCTATTGTTCCATATGCTCCTGCCATTTCTAATGGACTAATACCTTTATCTAATCCTCCTATTGATAATGGTAATGAGCGGTCTCTTTCATTTAATGTTGTTATACCCATTTTTTCTAGATATTGAATTGCTTTTTCAGGTGTTAATTCTCTCATTATCTTTACCATTGGTATGTTTTGAGATGTACGTATACTTTCTCTTATATTTAATGGTCCTAAAAATCTGTTCCATTCCCCTGGCTCATATTTTCCTCCAAAGTTTGTTTTAATATCGTCATATTTTGTTGCTGCTGTTATTACTTTTTCTTGTAATCCTGGTGCTATATCTGCTATTGGTTTCATTGATGAACCTGTTTGTCTAATTGTTTGTGTAGCTCTATTTAATCCTGTAGCATATTGATTTTCGTCTAGATTTCCACCAATTCCAACTACATGACCTGTCGAATGGTTTAGTATTACCATTGCAGCTTGTGTGTGGTCATTTTTAGATGTTCCATCTGCATTTTTTTCTCTTCCTGGTATTTGATATTTTGTTTTAGCAAATTCTTCTTCTACTGCTTTCTGTATTGAAGTGTCTTGTGTTGAATAGATTGTTAATCCACTTCCATATAAATAGTTTTGAGCTAGTTTTTCTGATATATTTTGTTCTTCCATTAATTGTTTTATTATTGCTTTTATTGTTGCATCTGTATGGTACGAATATGTAGAATTTGTTTCTGTTCTTCCTTTTGTAAAAGTCAATCCAGCTTTTACCTTTTCAACTGCTGCATTATATTCTTCTTCGTTTGTAACAAATCCTTGGTCTTTCATTTCTTTTAACACTGTTAGTGTTTTATCTGTTCTTTTTTTAGCTAACTTTTCTTGGTCTTTTGTTGTATCATATGGATCATATGACATTGGAGCATTATTAATTCCTGCTAAAAATGCACATTCTGCTAAATCTAAATCTTTTGCACTTTTATTAAAATAGTATATTGATCCTAATTCTACTCCACATAAGTTGCTTCCACCTACATATATTATGTTTAAGTATAGTTCAAGTATTTGAGGTTTTGTTATCATTCTTTCTACTTGTATAGCTTTTGCCCATTCTTTTACTTTTCTTTTTATTCCTTCTATTCCTGATTGTTCTTTTTCATTAGTTATATTTTTTACTAATTGTTGTGTTATAGAGCTACCACCATAAGAAGATTTTCCTGTTAATTTTCCTATTATTGCTCCTGCTGTTCTTTTTATATCAACACCATTATGTGAATAAAATCTTTTGTCTTCTATTGCTATGTATGCTTTTGGTAAATACTCAGACATTTCACCTATTGATATGATTTTTCTTTTTTCGTCAGAACTTAAATTAGCTATTTCATTTCCATCTTTATCTACTATAATTGTATTTGAATCTCCTACTGTTAGTTGTTGTTTGGTTATCTCAAATTCGTCTCCAAATAATCCAAAAAACATTGCGGCAACTATTCCTGCTCCTGCTACACATAAAAGTAATATTAGTACAAATAATATTTTTAAGGTCAACATTAATTTGGGATGTTTTCTCTTTTTCTTTACTTTTTTATTTTCTGTTTTTCTATTTACTTTCTCTTCTTTTATTTTTTCTTCTTTTACTTTTCCTTTTATATTAGGCTTTTTTGAACGTTTTTTACTATTTTTATCTGGCATTTTTATACCTCCTTGCCACTTTTGTTTTAATACATCTATTATATTATATTTTATATAAAAATGAAAGGATTTTGTAAAAATTTTTTACTTTAAATTACTATAATTCTCCATTATTTAGAATTAACTTTTTTATAATAACTTTATCCAATTTAATTGTATTTTTAATTTCATTTATATTCTGTTTTTTATATAACTTAGACTCATACAAATCTTTAATAAAATACTTTATTTCATAGCATTTTTCATCTTTTATATCATCTCTATAATCTATTTCATAATCATTTATATTTAAGCCATTAAACCTTTTATTAGTAATCTTGTTTTTCCCTTTTACATTTACAATTATTGCATCTTCCTTTATATTATATTTATTTATTAATTCATTAGTAAAGTCAATATTTAATATTATTTGTGATTTCATTAAACTTCTTTTTTTATTATTAGTTATAGTTATAATAATTCCTTCAGCATTTAGTTTTTGTTCCAATTTTTTAAACTTATCCATATGATTTGTTACTATATTTATATTCTTATACGTTCTTGCTAATGTGCTTATATTCTCAATTTCTATATCTGTTAGGTCATTTATCAATATAGATGTTATCAATGTATTTCTATTAATATCCTTTTTATCTATTATATACTCCATTACTTGTGGTAGTAATACTTCAAATAACCATCTTCCATTTTGTATATCTAGTCCATATGTATTTAAATAATTTACATATATTTCTTGCTTTTGAATTTCTTTACTTAATACTACTTTTTTACTATTTGAATGTTTCTTTATAGCTTTAATTGTTTTTTTAGCCATTTTGTCTATTTGTTTTTCTTTTGTTTTATTTGTAAGTGGTATCAATATTGTGTCATTCATTACTTTTAATAAATTTAATTTTCTTTGAATCCAATTGGGCTTGTCATTTTTTTCTATACAAAACATAAAAATCACCTCATATATTTTTATTTAAATATATGACGTGTTTTCAAATTTTATACAATAAAAACAATCATCTATTCCCATTTTTTATCCATATTTGCCCAACCTTTTATTATATAAATATATATGGTAATGCTTGATTGGAATGAAAAATAGAAGTTGTTATATAAGAA
>CANPFO010000059.1 GCA_947573555.1 uncultured Clostridium sp.
CTTTTGCACTAACTAAATAGCAGTCTCCAATCTCAAGTTGTGCAACTACTGATACCGTATTTGCAGGTAAGCCACGATGTTTATGAAAATCATACATAGCTTCCAGCTGGAATATTGTAATATATTCCTTTCCGATGGTCTCAAGTTCTTTCTCCAATTCCAAGAGCTTTTCTGTCGAGTTATTTATTGACATATAAGCTCTTCCATTGAATAAGAACTCCTCCCGATGATGTGTGATTTTGATAACGTCCATAGTAATTTCCTCCTTATACTTATGAAATTGATAAAATTATATCAAATTTCACATAAAATTACAATATCAAAAGCAAAAGTTATGTCAAGTTGACTTTTGATAGAAAATATTGTATAATAAATATCTACAAGCAGTAAGCTTTTTAACATATATTCACTTATGAAATCTAGTGTAATCACTAGTTTAATACAAATTATTTGTAAAATGTTTTAAAGTGAAAAAATACAAAGAAGTACATTGATAATTTAAGATGAGGAGGGAAGAATGCTCAAAAGGAGAAATACTTTTTAACATTGACTTAATCATTTATAAGGAGGCTAATTTTATGCGAGAAGTTAATAAGGATTTATGGACAAAGGCATCTATGGTTGCAAGTGGAATTAATAAGCTTATTTGGGCACATACTTATTTCTACATTTATCCTCATATTGATGAGGATTTAAAGGAGTACAACGTTTATCTTAATAATTATGGCAAGTTTTCAGTAAGACTGGATGACGGTTCAGAGTTTTTTTTGATACAGCCTTGTCCTCACTTAATTTATCAGTTATATGAAGCAAAGGTTAAAGCTGACAATGGAAAGACACTCGATGATAATACTGCAATCAAGGTAAAAGCCTATGAAAAATTTAAAAGTTTCTTTGAGTTTATGATAAGCTATTGTAGCATTAACATTGTAGGATAATAATTTTATATTTTGTTTTCTTTGTGGTATAGGTAGGGAGTTTTTCTCTACCTATTCTTTTTATAAAAGCTGTTTATAGAAATTTGTCTAAAGAATTTGAAGATAAAAGTATTACTCTATTAAATAAATACAATAAAATAAAGAACATAAAAAATGCTTGATTTTTTTTATGATAATTTGATATTCTATATGCAAATTGATTGATATTTGTATCAATCGTTATGAGAGCCAAAAAGTTGTAGATAACTACGCCAACGGCACCAATAAAAATTAATTATATTTCTTGAAATCTTTGTAAGATTAAAGAAATATTTTTTTTTGAGAAATTTTTTAAATTTAGTTATAAAATACAATATATATCAAATAGAAAAAGACGAAGTAAATACTAAACTTCGTCTTTTTTTATAAGAATTTTTCTTCTATTCCTATTACTAAATTTCTTTTATACATTTTCTCCTCTTCCTTCTGGAAGTGCATCTGGGTATTGTATAACAATTCTAATCTTCATTACATAGCTTATTGCTCTAACAATTTTGCTATTTTTAATTCTTTGCCATAATGATGGTTTTGCTTCAAAAGTTGTTTCTTCAATATATTGTTGTTGTATTTCTTCTTGTACTACTTGTTCTTGTACTATTTCTTGCTTTTCTTCAACTTTCTCTACTGTTACTGGTTCTTCTATTGGTGTTGGTATAGCTTTTAATGCATCAGCAATTTCAATTCCTATATAGCTTAATGCCTTTGATCTATCTTCTATTCTCTCCATATCTATTTCTATATGTAAATTAGATTCTAAATTATTTACCCTAGCATTTAATAGTTTTATTGCATCTTCATAATTTTGTGTTTTATTAGTTTTGCATTTTCCTACTATATTTAATGTCTCTATTATATCTTCTGAAAAGTTATTTTCTGACTCTTTTAATTTAGTTTTCCAGTCTTCTTCTTTATTATCTACAATTTCAATTAAATCTTTTAATTGATTAGCTAATGCAATATTTTGTTCTCTTTGTCTAATTAATTCTTCAATTCTTTTTGTATTTTCTTCAAATTGATTTGTTGCATATTCAACCAATCCATAGGCTGCTTTATACACACTGCTAGGGAAATTCTTCTTTTTAGGATATTCAATTAAATATGTTTTTATTGATTCTATTAAATCCTTAAAATATGCATCTTCTTCTAATTGCACTATTTGCTTCTTGCTGTTAGGATTTATCATTTTTTGTATTTTTTCTATATTAAATAAAATCTTTTCTTCCGTGATTACCATTCTCACGTTTACTATGCCAGACTTAGACATTGTAAACAACCTCCTTTATCTTACGCTTTATTGCATTTGGTGCTTCATTTATTATTATACAATATAAAACAAAAAACTACAATAGAATTGCAATTTTTTTATTTTACATTTTTATTACATCTTTATTACATTTTTATTACACAATTCTACATTTTATTGTATTTTATGCACTTTTCCTATTTTTGTTTTATTCCCTCTATAATAGTACTTTCAAATTCTTTATATAATTTTATTATTTCTACATTTTCTTGATTTCTCATTTTGTATACTAATGTAGATGCTATTAATGCGTATATTTCTGATGCAATTACTTTTGCACTACCATTTTTTATTTGTCCAGCCCTTATTCCATCTTCTACTATTTTCTCTATTTTATCTATATATTCATATATATATTTTTGACACATTTTATTTCTTGATTCTTTTCCATAAAATTGCCCTAATAATATTGTTATAAAATCTTCATATTTATTAACAATTTTTATTTGTATTAATATAACAGCTTTTAACTTATCTATATAGTTTTCTAATTTTGCTGTCTTTATATCTACACTATTTTGCAATAATTTTACGCCTTCTTCTATTAAAAAGTTGAATATTTCTTCTTTGCTTGAAAAATGATAATATAGTGTACCTTTTGCTACTCCAACAGTTGCAGTTATGTCTTCTATACTTGTTGCATCATATCCCTTTTCAGCAAATAATTTCATTGATGTTTCAAATATTTTTCTTTTTGTTTTATTCATATCATAAGTTCATGTTAGTTCTTTGATTCTAACATTTCTCCTTTCTACCTATTTAAAACTAAAATATTATAGATAATATTATTTTTTATATTATATATTTAATGCTAAAATATTGCAATATGTATTTCTTCATTTGAACAAGTAGTATAATTTAAAAGATAATAAATAAAAAATGTCAAAATGTTCATATATTAATATTTTAAAGATAAAGACCCAATGGTAGACCCCAGCTATGTTTTTATCCAAAAATACTAATATATGAACATTTTAACATTTTCTATTATGTAAGGTTGATAGTAACTTTGCATTTTAAATTTCTTTTAAATTTTTTATCCAAATCTTTACAAATTTCTACAACTAATATAAAATAACAATGTATAAATAAATAACAAAAATATGGAAATACTAAAAGAAAAATTTTGGAGGAAAACTAATGAAAAATAAAAATGAATTAAATTTTAAAGATTTAAAAATGACATGTAGTACTGATATTTTTAATTTTGAATCAACTCAAGAAGTCGATAGTATTACTACTGGAATTGGGCAAGAAAGAGGAATAAAAGCACTTGAATTTGGATTGCAAGTAGATTTAAAAGGTTATAACTTATACCTAGAAGGTCCAAGTGGCGTTGGTAAAACAATGTATACAAAAAATTATTTAAATTTCATTTCTAAAAAGCAAAAAGTTCCTAATGATTGGTGTTATATATATAATTTCGATAATCCTAATGAACCTATTGCAGTATCACTAACAGCTGGTCAAGGTAAAGAATTTAAGGAAGCTATGGATGGTTTTATTTTAGAAATCAAAAAAGATATTAAAAAAACCTTTAATGCTGAAGATTTCGAAAAAGAAAAAGCTTTATTAAAGCAAGAATTTGAAGAAAAACGTTCTGTTTTATTAGACCAATTAAATGAAGACGCTTCTAAATACAATTTCCAAGTTAAGTCTTCTCAAAATGGTATTTATATGATGCCTATTGTAAATGGAAAAGCTATTGATGAAGAAGAATTTGAAAGATTAGATGCTAAAGTAAAACAAGAATATGAAGAAAAATCTGTAATAGTTCAAGGTCAAATTATGAATGTTATTGAAAAAATAAAAGGTATTGAAAGAGCTTCAGACAAAAAGATATCTGAATGGCAGTCTAATATTGCTTTGCTTACAATAAATGTTCATATTAATTATTTAAAATCAAAGTTTAAGAGAAATAAAAAAATAACAAAATTTTTAAATGACGTCAAACAAGATGTTTTAAAAAATGTATCATATTTTGTTGATGAAGATAAAGAAAAAGAAAAGCAACAACAGACAAATCCAGTTAATAGAAAACAAGACCCTTCTTTAAATTATAGAGTTAATTTATTTGTTGATAATTCAAATCGTGAAGGTGCGCCAGTTATAATGGATTCAAATTATTCTTATCATAATATCTTTGGTTCTCTTGAATATGAAAATTATTATGGATCTTTAAAAACAGACCATACTATGTTAAAATCAGGTCTTTTGCAACAAGCAAATGGTGGTTATATAATTTTTCAAGCTAAAGATTTATTACAAAATAATATGTGTTATGAAGCTCTAAAAAAGGCATTAAGAGTAAAAGAACTTAGTATAGAAAATACTACAGAACAGCGTTCTTCTATGGTTATGATTTCTTTAAAACCTGAACCTATTCCTCTTGACTTAAAAGTGATTTTAATTGGTAGCAACAATATTTATCAAACACTTTTAGCTATGGATTCTGATTTTAGAAAATTGTTTAAAATAAAGGTTGAATTTGAAGACGATGCTCCTTTTAATAAAGATAATGCTAACAAATTAGCATCTATAATTCATGGATTTTGTGAAGCAGAAGAACTTCCTCATTTGGATAAAAGTGCAATGTCTAGAATTATAGAATATTCATCAAAACTTGCTGGAAGTCATAAAAAATTATCGACTAGATTTGACGATTTAATACAAGTTGCTGGTGAATCCGCTACTTGGGCAAAAATTTCTAAGTCAAAAATTGTTACTGAAGAATTTGTGAATAAAGCTTTAGTTGAACGTATTGAAAGAATTAAAAAATTTGATTCTAAATATATTGAAATGATTAGAGATAATTCATTATTAATTAATACTACTGGTTCTGAAGTTGGTACTTTGAACGGCTTAACTGTTATGTCTATTGGGGATTATTCTTTTGGAAAGCCTGCTAAAATTACAGTTAATACTTACACTGGCAAAAATGGTATTGTTAATATTGAACGTGAAGTTGAATTGTCTGGTTCATCACACTCAAAAGGTGTTCTAATTTTGACTGGTTACTTAGGTGAAATGTTCGCACAAGATATTCCTTTATCTTTAACTGCCAGTATATGTTTTGAACAATTATATAATGGTGTTGATGGTGATAGTGCTTCTAGTACAGAACTTTATGGGCTTCTTTCTAGTCTTTCTGGTATTCCTATAAAACAGTCTATTGCTGTCACTGGTTCTGTTAATCAAAAAGGCCAAATACAACCTATTGGTGGTGTTAATGAGAAGATTGAAGGATTCTACCAAATCTGTAAAATGCGTGGTTTAGATGGATCCCATGGAGTAATGATTCCTGTACAGAATGTTGATAATTTACAATTGTCAGATGAAATTGTTGATTCTGTAAAAAATAATTTATTCCATGTTTATGCTATTTCTACAATTGAAGAAGGTATTGAAGTTTTAACAGGAGTTCCTGCTGGTAAAAAGGATAAAAATGGTAATTTTCCTGCTGGTACTGTTAACTATCTAGTTTATGAGAAATTGAAAAAATATGCAAAAATTAGTGAGAATTTAAAATAACAGTAATGGAAAATGAGGAGGGGTTCTTAAATCCCCTCCTTTTTCATGTAATATAAGAAAATTAGAAAATATTTTTTAATTTAAAATCATTTTTTTGATTTATATGTTCTAATATATAAACACTTTTATCAAGTTCTGCTAAAGCTTCAGTATACTCTTGTTTTTCTATATATCCTCTTAATCCAGTAAGCTCTGTTTCAACTTTTTCTAGTTCATCGTGTTCTATAAAATATGCTAATTTTTCATATCTCTTATCCCACTTTTCATGAATTAGGTTCACTTGTTTTTTTGCAAATTCATAATTTACTTCATCATCTTCTTTTATTATTTCATTTCTAAGTTCATTTAATATTGAAGAAGCTTCATAAATTGTTTCGTCTGTAAATTTTTGAGTAACAGCATTTCCTATAAAAATAAGAACTATAATTATTATACAAATTATTAATTGCTTATACATTGTCTCCTCCTATACTCCCTCTTCTTTTTTCTGACAAAAGAATTGTCCTTTTCCATCAATTGTAGCTACTAAAGCTTCACTTGGTTCCATTTTGAATTTTTGTGTTTGCTTTTTTAGCCATTCTACATCTTTTCCAATTGCTTGCAAATTATTATACATTATTTTTCCATCAACAACTAAGTCATATGGAATTCCTTCATATTCTGGAGTTATATTAAAGTCTTCTGGAATTGTATTTCTTTTCTCTGGTTTTTGAATTACTGTTACTTGACCACTTGTTTCTAATATTGCATATTCTACATCTCCTAAATTATAAACATTATTCCCTCTTAGCCTTTCTTCTAATTCATTTATTGTAAATCTTTCTTTTTTTAATGCCTTTTCATCAATTTTACCTCTATATATTAATATTCTAGGCTTTCCACAAATTATTTCTCTTGCCCATATGCTTTTCATATTTATTAGTGAAATTACTAAATGCATTAATAATAAGCCTAAAATAGGAATAATTCCATTTGTTATTGGAACTCCTGTATCTGTCATAGGTATTGAAGCTAAGTCTGCTATCATAATTGATATAGCAAGTTCAAATGGTTGTAATTGCCCTATTTCTCTTTTTCCCATTAATCTCATTACAATTAAAACTAATATGTATAATATTATTGCTCTAAAAAAAGTTATTAACATTTTTACACCTCTTTAAATTTTTTATTTTATTTTTTACAAAAATTAACTATTTTATACTTATATTTTTGAATATTATTTTAAATTTAGCGAATAATAATTTTAGAGCCTTTAAAATCATTATTAATTTTAATTTAAATTTAAGGAGGTTTTCTATATGTCTCATTCAGAAACAAGAAGTGAAAGTACTTCTTCTACAGTATGGCAGATTATTGGAAGGTTAGTCGCTGCAGCAGTTGTTTTAGCTATTACAGCTTTCTTTACACCTGGATTTTCAATAAATAATATATGGACTCTTATACTTGCAGCTGTTGTTTTAACAGTTATAGATTATTTAGTTACTAAATTCACAGGCTTACATGCAAGCCCATTCGGTAAAGGCTTCGTTGGTTTTGCATTAGCCGCTATTACTTTATATGTAACTCAATTTTTCGTTGCTGGATATTCTATTTCTTGGATTGCAGCTATAATTGGTGCTTTAATTTATGGTGTAGTTGATTACTTTATACCTGGAAATCAACAAATGTAGCAAAAAAAAGGAAAAGAGGGAAAGAGGGACGTTCCTTAAAATCCCTTTAAACAAGGAC
>CANPFO010000060.1 GCA_947573555.1 uncultured Clostridium sp.
ACACTCTCTCATAAAATGTGTCCATATATCTATTCTAACACCAGGTATCTATGTTCATTATCAATTAAATCTACTTTTTGGTATTTACTATTAACTGGTACAAACACTATTTTTTCTATATTGCTATATTCATTTGTTAATTGTTCTACCAACGAAAAATGTGAATTTTGTGGAGGATTAAAACATCCCCCAAATATTACTATTTGTTTTCTTTCCATATATAATTTTCTCCTACTTTTATATTTTATATATCACAATCTTATTTAAAAATCAACAATTTAATCTAATATCCTAATTGGTAATATATATTAAAATAAAGTGATGCGCAGTTTGGAAGGACAGATATTTATACAGATAAGCTAGATTAACTTTTATATATTTGAAAAGTTTATAACTACTTTATATGATAAGTCCGACCAGCAAAGAATGGTATTTTAATATATATTACCAATTAGGATATTAGCAATTAGGATAAACAGTAACATTAATTCTTTAAGCTAAAACTATTTATATTTTTAAAATTTATTTTCTTTTATAAAAAAATATTATATAATAAACAAAAATACAAATGGAGTGTGAAACTTATGATAAACCCTGAAAATAATCCTTACTATTTAAATTCTTTTTTAGACTATACTATAACAATACTAAATAAATCTCCAAATACTGTTAAAGAGTATAACTATGATTTAGCAATGTTTCTAAAATTTATAAAGATACGATTTAAATTAACAAAAGAGCAAGATTTTTCTAAAATAATTATAAAAGACATTTCAATTAATACAATAGAAAAAATCACATTAGATGACATACATGCATTTTTAAGCTACTTAACTACTACCTATCACAGTAAAGCAGCAACTCGTGCTAGAAAAGCATCTAGTATACGTGTATTTTTTAATTACTTATGTGCAAAAGTAAATATAATAAAAATAAATCCAGCCCAAAATTTAGAAACCCCAAAGTTAGACAAAAGGCTTCCTAAATATCTAAGCTTAGAAGAAAGCATAAAAGTATTAAATAATGCAGACAATCCTGATAATAGAAATAGTTCAAGAGATTATGCTATGCTTACTTTGTTTTTAAATTGTGGTTTACGTCTTTCTGAACTTGTAGGAATTAATATTGGTGATATAAATTTTAGTGAAAGTAAGATGACTGTTATTGGTAAGGGTAATAAAGAAAGAACTATCTATCTAAATAAAGCCTGCTTAAAAGCAATACATGAATATTTAAATATTCGTCCAAAAGAAGGAATAAAAACAGACAAATATAACTCTAAAAATGCTCTATTTCTAAGTGAAAGAAAAGAAAGAATTTCTCGCAGAACAGTACAACATATTGTGGAAAAAGAACTTTCCGCATCTGGTTTATCTTCAAAAAAACTTTCAACACATAAATTAAGACATACTGCTGCAACATTAATGTATCAATATGGTAATGTCGATATTAGAGCTCTTCAAGAAATTCTGGGTCATGAAAGTATTTCAACAACAGAAATATATACTCACGTTGCAAATGAACAAGCTAGAGAAGCTATTGAAAAAAATCCATTAGCAAATATTTAAAAAAGCAGATGGCCCATATTATTGGCCACCTTCTTTTTTCCATTCATATATACATATGGTAGTAAATAAATATTCTGCTAATTTTACTTCTTCTATCTCTTGCGGAATACATATATACTTAATATCTTTACCTCTTTCATAATACATTAATGTAAAATTCACTTCATAATTTTCATCTTTTTTTATATGGATTTCACTTAATTCTTTTGTTAAATCTTCAAAAATCCTTTCTAGTATTATATAAATGCTATCTTCTGTATCATTTTGATTAGGTGAAGACCAATCAGTAATATATGACATTTCATTTTTTTTGATATAAACTGATATTTCTGCCTTCAGTTCATATTTTTGTTTTTTCTTCCGTTTTTGGGCTTGGGTAAAAGAAATAATTTTATTATTTTTATCCATCTAGCTCCTCCTTAAGGCTATTTACAATAAGTTCCTAAATTATTATATTATAATTTTACATAAATATCAATATAAAACTTTATTTATATATAGGAATTTTTATTTTCATTCCCTCTACTAAATCTATATCAGTTAAATTATTTATACTTTGTAACTCATTTACAACATTTCTAATATCTTTATTTTTGTAATATTCATTATTGCTAATTTCATTAGATGCAATATTCCATAAAGTATCTCCTCTACATATATACTCTGTCTTATAATTTATTTCACCCTTTGAATATGTTTTTGTAGAAACTATGATAATCATAGTTATTAATATGCCTAATATAATACAAGCTCTTATAAATTTTGTTTTATTTACTATCCTCATTTCTATTACCTCACTTATCATATAACATTTGTTCGCTTTATAGGTTTATTATAAACGAACATTTATTCTTTGTCAATACTTTTTAGAAAAAATGTTCGTTATATGATAAGTTCAAGTGCTATTAAGATTAATGATAATTAAATATTAATATTTTAAAGTCAAAGACCCAATGGTAGACCCCAGATATGTTTTTGACTGAAATATTAATATTTAATTATCATTAATCTTAATAACACTTGAACTTAGTCCCACCATTAAATACAGTACAGATTTTGAGCTATGTATCTAATAATTTCTCTAATTCTTTCATTTTATCATTATAAAACTTTATCGTATTTATATAAGTCTGTTTATTTTCTAAATCTACATCTACCATTTTCAATAAATCAATAGACTTTTTGCTACATCCTTGTTTCAACATTTCTATATATTTCTTAGTCGCCTCTTCCCCTTCTTCTAAAATTTTAGTAGCTATACAAATTGCTGCTGAAACTCCAGTTGCATATTTATATACATAAAAATCACTATAAAAATGAGGAATTCTTGCCCATTCATATTTTATTTGCTCATCAATTATAATATCATTTCCAAAATATTTTTTATTCAAATCATAATATAAATTATTTAAGTCATCTGATGATAACATTATACCTGATTCTACTTTTTCGTGAACCATTTTTTCAAATTCGGCAAACATAGCTTGTCTAAAAAATGTAGCTCTTATCATTTCTAGTAACTCATATAAAAGTTCTGCTTTCTTTCTATCATCTTTCTCATTTTTAATTTGATAATCGCTTAATAAAATTTCATTAACTGTAGAAGCAACTTCTGCTACCATTATTGTATAATTAGCATCTATTACACTTTGGTTTGCATTTGAATAATATGAATGCATACTGTGACCTAATTCGTGTGCTATTGTACTTACATCTCTCTTACTATTCACAAAATTAGTTAATACATAAGGGTGTACACCATATACTCCCATACTATATGCTCCGCTTCTTTTATTATCACTTGGATAAACATCAATCCAATTGTTATCAAATGCCTCTCTTAATTTATTTACATACTCTGTACCTAAAACTTGCAAAGCTTTTAGTACTTCATTTTTAGCATCATCAAAAGAAATCTCATCCTTATTATATTCACAAGGATTAACATATAAATCATAAAAATGCATATCTGTTAATTTTAGCATTTTCTTTTTTAATTTTAAAAACTCATGGTTTGAAAAAATATTTTCATTAACAGCTTCTATTAGACTTTCATACACTTTAATACTAGCATCATCATCTATTACAGCTTGTTCTATACTAGAATTATAGTTTCTTAATTTTGCAATTTTAGATTTAGCTTTAACATTTGAAATATATAATTCAGTTATAGTATTTACAAATTCACTATACTTTTTATACATTAAATTAAATGCTTGCTTTCTTACTTCTTGATTTTTACTTTTCAAATATATTGTATAATTACTATCTGTTAATTCAACTTCTTGACCATTATCATCTACTAAAATCCCAAATTTAAATTCTACATTTGTTAACATATCAAATGTATTTTCTGGAGCAGATATAATATCAGAAAGATTTGCTAGCATATTTTCTTCTTCTTTTGATAATACATATTTCTTCTTTTCTAATATATTTTTTATATCTCTAGAATATTTCTGTAGTCTATTATCTTTTTTTAAATAATCTTCTATCTTTTTTTCATCTGAATATGTAATCTCAGGAGTAATAAATGATGTAGCTACTCCAAATGATGTTCCTAGCTCTTCTACTTCTTTAAATAATTTTATTCCATCTTGATTCGACATATTTAAATGATAGCAAAACATTCCATATGAGTATACCTTTTCATATTTCTCTAATGCTTGCTCATATAATCTGTAACAATTATATAAATTTTCCGATGTATCACATAATTTCCCCTTATACCCTTCTATTTCTATTAAGATATTAATTATATTTTGTTTTTCTTCATAGAACTCCTCAATAGTTTTAAATAAATCTTGTAAATTCCAATTGTACTTGTTCATTTTTATCAAATTCCTTTCACTCTACATTTTTTTCAATTGTATCATATTGCTTATTATTTTTCTACATTAGTTTTATCAAACCTGGAAATTTCTTTATGAAATTTCCATATAATATATAAATGTCGAAAGAAAGGAGGTCTTGTAAAAATTGGATGTAAAAGATAAGAAAATAGGTTTTGTACTAACAGGTTCTTTTTGTACCTTTAGTAAAACTATTCCTAAAATGAAAGAATTAATAAAAAAAGGTGCCGAAGTTATTCCCATTATGTCTTTTAATAGTTATAATCTAGATACTAAATTTGGGAAAGCTAAAGATTTTATAGATGAAATTCAAGAAATTACTGGCAAAAATATTATTCATACAATTCAAGAAGCAGAACCTATCGGTCCTAAAAGATTAACCGATATTATGGTTGTTTGCCCTTGTTCTGGTAATACTATGTCTAAGCTAACAGTAGATATAATAGATACTCCAGCTACTATGGCTGTTAAATCTCATTTAAGAAATAACTTGCCTGTTGTTATAGCTCCTTCTACAAATAATGGCTTAAGCGGAAATGCTCCTAGTATAGCAGCCTTACTTAATAGAAAAAATTATTATTTTGTCCCTTTTAGACAAGATAATCCTATTACTAAACCTCGTTCTGTAGTCTTTAAATTTATACTATTTTTGATTTTCTATTATATGTATTCAAATCTCTTTTACATAATTTTTTAAAGCTTATTGCCTCATTTATAGTTTCATTGATTATATTTAATTTAGAAAAATTAAAAAAAACATATACATTTTTATTTTCATCAATTTCAATTTTTTCTAACAATCTATATAATAATGATTTTGATATATGCTCCATATTTAAAAAGTCGTTTATAATATTATCAATTTGAGAATCTGTTATTTTCTGACTTTGTTCTAATTCTAAATTTTGTATTATTTCATTTAATTCAACTTTTCTTTTTTCAAGTGAATTTCGATCACAAATAAATTTATTTGAATATCTAAAATAATCATTTTCAGTTATTACTTTATTTAGTTTATCAAAATATATATTATCTATTTGACTTGATATAGTAATTATTTTATTATCAATTGTTTCTATTTCTTTTTTGTATTTTGCTATAATTGAAGATGTTTTATCTTCATAAGTTGCATAAATATTTTTTAGATGCTCTTTATCTGCATATAATTTACAAAAATCTTTAAGATATTTTAAAAATTCTGTTTCAAATTTGTTGTAATTCATATGTTGTGCTGGACAATTATTTATTCTTGATCCTGTGCATGTTATATATGGAATTGGATCTTTTACTTTAATCCCATTTACAATGGTTTTACTTCCTACTGTTAATTTACGTTTGCAAGTATGACAAACTAGTAATCCTCTAAATAAAAAATCATGCTTTGTTTTTCTACTCATATCTCTGTTAGCTAAATAAAATTGAACCTTTTGGTACATTTCTCTATCTATAATTGGCTCATGAGTATTTTCTATTTTTATATATTGGTCTTTAGGCATTATAACTCTCTTCTTTGACTTATATGACAATTTAGTTTTTTTGTTTGATACGGTATTTCCAATATATACTTCGTTTTTCAACATGTTTAATATAGTAACATCATTCCATTTTTTTGGTGTTTTTAAGTTTTTAATATATGATAGTGGTGATGGTATATTATTATTGTTCAAGTAATTAGCTATATATCTGGTACCTTTTCCATTCGAATATAATTCAAAGATAGTTTCTACGACATCTTTTACTTTCTCATCTATAATTAAATGATTTTTCATATTAGGATCTTTTTTATAACCATATGGTGGAATTGTACACATATACTCTCCCTTTTTTTGTTTTTCTTTTACAACGCTTCTTATTTTTTTAGAAATATCTTTTGCATACATATCATTCATAATCGCTTTAAAAGGTGTGATATCATTACAGGTACTATCCAAAAAAGTATCTATTCCATCATTTATTGCTACATATCTTATATTATGTTCAGGAAAATAGTTTTCTAAATAATAACCTGTTTTTATATAATCTCTGCCTAGCCTTGATAAATCCTTTGTTATTATCATATTAATTTGATTATCTTCTATTGCCCTTATCATATTATTGAAGGCAGGTCTATCAAATGTTGTTCCAGACACTCCATCATCTACGTACTCATTTACAAATTGTAGTCCGTTTTCATTCACATATCGCATTATTATATCTCTCTGATTTATTATACTTTCACTTTCTTGCTTATCTCCATCCTCTCTTGATAATCTTATATAGATACCCACTTTAAAGTTGTTTATATTAATATTGCCAAAAATCATAAAACAATCACTCCTATTTTTTCGGCAATTACCTACCGAAAATATATTATCAAACCTTTCCTTAATTTTCAATTATTTATTTTTAAATTATCTATATACTCTTTAAAAATTATATTAATCTGTTCTTGAAATGTTTTTTCTTTTTCTTTAAAAATACAATAAAAACATATATCTTTTTTTCTTTTGTTTAAGTTTTTATCAATATTTTTAGTATTCAAAAAATTACCTCCCACAAGTTGTTTTAATATACTTATAATCTAATCTTTATATAAATTTATTAATGACAGTACATTAACTAAATATATGAATTTTAAATAATATTTATTAAATACAAAATAAGAAAAGTTTATAAAATTACTAAACTTTTCTTATTTTGCTTATTATATTGTTAATCCATCTATTGAACGTATA
>CANPFO010000061.1 GCA_947573555.1 uncultured Clostridium sp.
TATATATGGTTGGAACTAATGTAAAAATAACTTATGATGGTACTATAATGGAAAGTTATAAAGTTTATACAATACTAGATAAATCAGAAACAGATAAAATTCTATGTATTACACATAAAGTGAATAATGTAGGATATACAGTTATACCAATGCTTATAGGTATAGTTTTTAGTATGCTATATAGGAATAGCAAAAAGGCAATTGAAGAAAATAAGGAATAGCACAAAAAATAATAATAATTAGAGGTTTAAATTATGGAATATGATAAATTAGAAATCGAAACAAGTTTTAGAGATGGAGAAACGATTCCAATTCGATATACTGGATATGGAAAAAATATATCTCCAGAATTTAAAATTAAAAATTTATCTAGTAAAGCTAAGAGTTTAGTGATTATTTTAGAAGATTTAAGCCATCCCATAAAGAATTTTACACATTGGATTGCATGGAATATAAAAGCAGAAACCATTATTCCAGAAGATGTTGGTAGTATGGAAAATGTTATACAAGGGATTGCTTATGGATTTCATAAATATGTAGGAGCAAAACCACCAAAGTTTCAAAGACATAATTATAAATATACAGTATATTCATTAGATAATACTTTAGAATTATCATCTAATTGTATGAAAAAGAAATTATTGAAAACAATAGAAGGACATATTTTACAAAAAGGAACTATTATAGGTAATTTTAAAAGATAAATTTGAAAGGAAAATTTTTATGGAAGTAGTAAATATTTCAGAACAATTAAAAGAATTAATAGAAGAATATAATTTTAATATTGAAACTATATATAAAAGAAATAGATAAATTCTTATCATTAAAGAAAAGTAAAATTTCAATTGAAGATAAGTATAAACTTGCAGTAACAACCATGTCATTAAGGTTCTTTTTAAAAGATATTGAAAATCAATAATATATATAATTGAGAATCCTAAATTAGTGATTTATACAAGGAGTTAAACTATGAAGAAAAAAACTTTAATTATTATATCAGTTATTATTGTTTTATTAGTTTTATGTGGTGTATACTTGCATTATGATAATACAAAATTACAAGTGAGCAATTATAATATAGTAAACGATAAAATACCTAATGATTTTAATAATTATAAGATAATTCAAATATCAGATTTTCATAATACAAAATCTAAAACTTTAACAAATGATTTAATAAAAGAAATAGAAATACAAAAACCAAATATAATTGTTTTGACAGGAGATTTTATTGATTCAAATAAAACAGATATAGATATTGCTATAAAATTTGTAAAAGAAATTAATAATATTGTGCCTATATACTTTATTTCTGGTAATCATGAAGCAACTACCAAAAGCTATTCAAAACTTAAAGAAGAATTAGAAAAAAATAAAGTTATCATTTTGGATAATAAAACAGAAATACTAGAAATGAATAAAGCAACGATAAATTTAATAGGAATAGATGATCCAAGAATGGCTCATGAAAATACTGTAGTAGATTCTGAAATAATAAAAGTTGAATTAGATAAGGCTAAATATGACAATAATAAATATAGTATAGTATTATCTCATAGACCTGAAGTATTTAATACTTACATAGAAAAAGAAATAGATTTAGTTTTAGTAGGGCATGCACATGGAGGACAAATAAGAATACCTTTTATTGGTGGGATTGTTGCTCCAAATCAAGGCTTCTTTCCTAAATATACAAGTGGAATATTTGAAGATAATAAAACAACAATGATAGTAAGTCGAGGTATAGGAAATAGTATTTTGCCATTTAGAATAAATAATAGACCAGAATTAGTCGTAATAACATTAAATAATAAATAGAAGAGAATATTCAAATAAAAATATTCTCTTTTTACATTTTATAAATGTGGTAGTGTTGTTCTATAAGTTCTTAAAGTATTTTATTTTTAGCAATTTTCTACAAGAAAGATTTATAGAAAAATGTTATTCTTGTATAGAACTGTAGGTGATTTTATGATAAAAGAAGAAAGAAAAATTGTATATGATGAAGAACTGCAAATAGAAGTTGTTTCTTTTAATGGTGTTCATCAACCATTTGCAAAGCACTTTCATGATTATTATGTAATAGGAATTATGAAAAAGGGGAATAGAAAATTTATTTGTAATTCAAAAAATTACATTATTAAAAGAAATTGAAATATTAACTAATTTAGTAATTAAATTTTAGCAAATTTGCAAGAAAAAATGTTACTATGTATATATAATAGTAAAAAATGGAGTAAGTGTGTTTATAGCAGATGAAGATATAGAAAGCCTTATCTAGCAGGAACTGCTATTTACAAAGTGATAAACAAAATAAAAATGAATCACTAGAAATTAAATTAAATATAAATAAAATAAAGGAAATGTCAGCGACCAGCTTAGATGCAGATATAGAAACAATAGAAATAGTAATATAAATAAAAGTGAGTATGATGTATTACACGATTATGTGATTACTATATAGATGTTGGAGATAAAGTTTCAAAAATAGGAGATATAGAATTTATAATATCTCAATATAAAGATATGTATATTGTAACATTCAATTTTAAAGATATATATTTTGATATTGAAACAACTGGCATAACAGAAAATGAGTTATTAGAACTATTACAGTCAATATGTACTGAAAATAATAAAAATTTAACAGTAGAAGATAAAGATATAAATGTAAAACTATATTTAAAACAGCAAAACACTCATATAATTACTTAACAGATTTGCAAAGTAAGATAAGCATAACGAAAGTGATTTGAAAAAAATAAAAGCATTAGATACAAGAAGAATAGAAACGTATTTATTGTGATAGTAGAAGTAATTGTTACCAGGTAGAGGATTTTGACAAAGTAAGAGCAAAGAAGGATGAAATAGAAATATTAAAATTGAGAACTAAAATCAAAAAGAAAAAAAGGTGTAATAGGAATATGTCCTTATGTAGAATATGAAGTAAATGAACTAACTGAATATGCAAAAGAGCTAATTATAATTTTATAGAAGCACGAAAGGCAGAGAATATCTGCTCTTTTTTGTACCCATAAATAAAAATTTTAATAAAAATATTGACAAGTGTTATACACTGTTATATACTGTATAACAAGGAGGCGATAATATGAAGATGATTATTAGTAATAGCAGTTCTATTCCAATATATGAGCAAATAAAAAAATCTATTATAAATCAAATATTAGAGGGAGAACTGAATGAAGATGAGCTATTACCATCAATCAGAGTATTGGCACAAGATATAAAAATAAGTGCTATGACTATAAAAAAAGCCTATGATGAATTAGAAAAAGAAGGATATTTAAAATCTATACAAGGAAAAGGAACTTTTGTAGCTCCTAAAAATACTGAACTTGCAAAAGAACAAGCTCAAAAAGATATAGAAATGTATATGGAAAAAATTGTTGATATTTCTAATAGATTTGATATAGATGAGAATGATGTGATTGAAATGTTTAAAATGTTTTATAGGGAGGGAATGTAATGGAAAATATTATAGAAATTAAAAATTTGAAAAAGAAATATGATGACAAATTTGAATTAGGCGAAATTGATATAAAAATACCAAAAGGAGTTATTGTAGGTCTTATTGGAGAAAATGGAGCAGGGAAAACAACATTAATAAAATCAATGCTAAATATTATAAAAATTGATAGTGGAGAAATAAAAATATTTGGAAAGGACCATAAAAAAGAAGAAAAAATTATAAAAGAAGATATAGGGGTAGTTTTAGATAATATGTTTTTTTCAGAATTACTAAATGCAAAAGATATAAATAACTCTATGAAAGATGTATATAAAAATTGGGATAGCGAATTATATTTTTCTTATTTAAAGGAATTTGATTTAGCTGATAACAAGCCTTTAAAATCAATGTCAAAAGGAATGAGAAAAAAATTAGAAATTGCCACAACTTTAGCTCATAAACCAAAATTATTAATATTAGATGAACCAACGAGTGGACTAGATCCAGTTGTTCGATCTGAAGTATTAGAGATATTTCAAAAATTTATAGAAAATGAAGAACATTCCATATTATTATCAACACATATAACAAGTGATTTAGAGCATATAGCAGATGAGATTATATTTATTGATAAAGGAAAAAAAGTGTTACAAAAGTCAAGAGATGAAATAATTGATAACTATGGAATTTTAAAATGTGATATTGATTATTTTTCAAATATTGATAAAAAAGATATTATTGCATATAAGAAAACAAAATATGCTTATGAGATATTAGTTAATGATAAAGAACAAGCCAGTAAAAAATATCATAGTTGTGTAATAGATAAAATTACACTAGAAGATTTGATGGTATTAGTAATTAAGGGGGAAAAGGTATGTTAGGATTAATAAAAAAAGATTTCTTACTTATAAAAGCAAATTTAAAATCAATGGTTACTATATTTATAGTTTATTTAATATTAGCATTTCAAGGCACATTTGATGTTACATTTATAGTTCCACTAATAGGAATAATGTTATTTATATCGACATTTAGTTATGATGACTTTAATAATTGGAACTCTTATGCAGTAACTTTACCCAATGGTAGAAAAAATGTAGTCAGAGCTAAATATATAGCTTCAATAATTTTAACAGTTGTTTTAGGAATAGGAGCTTTGGCTATAGGAATAGGAATCAGCTATACCAAAACAAATAATATAAATTTAGATGAGATTATATCATCATTAATGGGAACAATGCTATCAAATTTTATTATTATTTCTTTACTTTATCCAATAGTTTTCAAATTTGGAGCTACAAATGGAAGAATAATATTATTTGCAGTAGTATTTGGAATAGCAGGAATAGGAGCTTTAATTGCCCAATTCGTAGATACGACACCTATTATAAATATGATAAATAGATTAGATAGTTATTCACTTATAGCAATTCCAATAATTTCTGTAATATTAATAGGTATTTCATATCTAATATCAAACAAAATATATCAAAATAAAGAATTTTAGTTATAAACCTACTTAGTAGGATTTTTAGATAAATATTACCCAGATGAATACATGGGCAAAATATTTGCAAATAAACGAGAGGTTTGTAAATAATTTATGAGTGTTTTAAAATTAGAGCAAAAGTGGTATAATCACAAAGGGAGAATATAAATATGTTTAAAATTATTATTATAGAAGATGATAAAGAAATACGAGAAGAATTAAAAATATTATTACAAAATAGTGGTTATGAAGTAGAGGCAATTTCAGAATTTGAAAATTTAGAAAATAAAATAATAGAAGAACAAGCTCATTTAGTATTATTAGACATTAACTTACCAGGCAAGAGTGGATTTGAAATATGTAGTAAAGTAAGAGCAAAATCTAAAATTCCTATTGTATTTGTAACAAGTAGAAATAGCTCAATGGATGAATTAAATGGCATTATGCTAGGTGGAGATGATTATATAGAAAAACCATATAATGTACCAATTTTGCTTGCAAGAATACAAAATCTATTAAATAGAACATATTCTAAAAGTGAAAAAGAAAGCAAAATACAATATAAAGGAATTAGCTTAGATATTTTAAAGTCAACAATAATTTATAAAGAAAAAATAATAGAATTAACAAAAACAGAACTAAAGACATTACATTATTTATTTAAAAATAAGGATAAAATAATACCAAGAGCAGACATTATAGATTTTCTATGGGATAATGGAGTATATGCAGATGATAATAGTTTAAGTGTTATTATTACAAGATTAAGAGAAAAACTAAAAGAAATAGGAATAGAAAATTTAATTGAAACAAAGAGAGGACAAGGATATAAAATATGAAATTTACCAAATATATAAAAGATAAAATAAATTATATATTAGGATTTATTGTCTACTCAATAATTATAATAGCTTATGCAAATGCAATAGAAGTAGATAGAAACTTTATAATTGTAATAACTGTTATATCTTTTGTATTTTGTGTAGTAGGACTATTAGTTAGTTATTGGAGAAAGAATAGATATATAAAAAATATAGAAAACATAATGGAGGGTTTAGAAGAAAAATATCTTATATCAGAAATAATAGAAAAGCCTGGAGGGCAAGAAAATTTAGCATATTACAATATACTAAAAAGAGCCAATAAATCAATGCTTGAAAATGTAACAAATGTAAGAACAGCTCGGAAAAGATTATAAGGAATATATAGAAAGTTGGGTACATGAAATTAAAATACCAATTACATCCAGTAAATTATTATGTGAAAATAATAAGTCAGAAATAACCAATAAAATAGATGAAGAAATTGAAGAAATCAACAATTATGTAGAACAAGTATTATTTTATGCAAGATTAGATCAAGTATCAAATGACTTTATGATACGAAAAGTAAATTTAGAAGAAACTATTAGAAATGTACTAGCAAGAAACAAGAAAATGATGATTCATAATGGTATGAAAGTTGAAACCAAAAATATAGAACTATCAGCCTATACAGATGAAAAATGGCTAGAGTTTATATTGAATCAAATTATAATAAATGCTATTCAATATAGAAAAGAAAAAAGTCCTGAAATAGTTATAGAACTAGAAGAAATGAAAGAAAATGTAAAATTATCAATTAAGGATAATGGTATAGGGATTAATAAAAGCGAAATAGATAGAATATTTGACAAAGGATTTACTGGAACAAATGGAAGAAATCAAAAGAAATCTACAGGAATAGGATTATACTTATGTAAAAGATTATGTGAAGAATTGGGAATGATAATAGAAGCACAATCAAAAGAAAATGAGTATACCAAAATAATAATTACAATTCCTAGAACTAAAAAACTAAATGAAGAATATTGATTCCCTTAATTTTAAGGGGAATTTTTTTTTAGGAATACAAATATTTATTATCATAAATATTTGTATACTGAAGCTGTAACAAGCAAAGCTTTAACAGCCTCAGAAATCTTACAAAACTGTAAGATAAATGCAAACTACTTCTATATGAAACTAAGTTGAGTTTTAGTATAATTAAGTTAGCTGTAAGGAACGATAGTGACTGTACAGATAACTTATGCAATCGACTAAAAGGAGATTGTAAACATTAAAGGAGCTGTAAGGAACGATAGTGACTGTACAGATAACTTATGCAATCGACTAAAAGGA
>CANPFO010000062.1 GCA_947573555.1 uncultured Clostridium sp.
GCTTCTCTTGTCTATTTTTTATTTCACTTTTCCCACATATTATTTATGCTAATTTTTTTAATCTTTTTAATACACAAGAAAAACTTAATTACATATCATAATATAAGGAGAAAAAAATGAAGGAAGTAGACTATAATAGACAAAAAGTAGTAGAATATGCAAAAAAGTGGGCATACTCTAGAAATCCTAAATATTATAATTTTGATAATGTTGGAGGAGATTGCACAAATTTTGTATCACAATGTATATATTCAGGCTCAAATGTGATGAATTATTCGAAACAAAATGGATGGTATTATATAAATGGAAACAATAAAGCACCAGCATGGAGTGGGGTAGAGTTTTTATACAATTTTTTGACAAAAAACAAGTTAGAAGGCCCATATGGTGAAGATGTAAAACAAAATCAAATAGAAATAGGCGATATAGCTCAATTATCATTTAATGGAAAAACTTTTTCTCATACATTATTAATAACAAAAATTGGAAACAGACTAGATTTAAATCAGATTTTTATTAGTTCTCATACTTTTGATTCATTTAACAAAAGGATTTCTGAATACAACTTTGAAAAAATTAGATTTATTCATATAAATAAAGTAAGAAAATATTTATAAAAATATTGAAATTAACATAAATTTGTGCTATAATTATAATAGAAACTCACAAAAGTGAGGAAAAAATAGGAGGATGCGCAATGCTCAAGCAAATTTTAAAAGCAATAAGGGAAAAAAGACAGGAGAACATCAATGCAAAATTGCTGGACGGGATGTTTGTTGAAAGAGACCCGTGGAAAAAGAAACAGGAGTATGTATTGGCGCGCGTCATTGCCCAGAGAAATGAAATAAGGCAATGATATTACAAACCCGCAGATTGTTCTGCGGGTTTTATTTTACAACTTCTATTTTTCATTCCAATCAAGCAATCTTTATTAAAATTAGGTACTATTAAGAAGAATTCCAAGAAACACATTGTAAAAAATATCGAAACTTAAATTAAAATAAGTATTGCAAATAAAAAAAATGTATGATATAATAGAAAAAGTTTGTAACTTTAATAAATGAGTTTCAGCCATAATGGCAGAAAGGCAAAAATGTTAGTAAAAAACAAAAAAATTGACGTACAGGCGGCTAGCGGAAAAGAAAGAGAGATGATTATTTCATTAATCAATATGCTTTGTTGGGAAGAGTTTGATTTGAGAATAGACGATGTACCAACTATTCTTGAAGGACTCGGAATACAAGAGCGTGAATACAATGTTGACGTTTTAAGTGTTCGACATAATGAAATAAAATTACAAGTAATTGCATCAACACCTGCAGAAGTAACAATTTCCGTAGGAAACCCAATGAATCCATATCCGCATTTCGGTATAACAAGGGATGGACAGAAACAAATATATTCGATCAGAAGAGAAGTAAAAATTAAAAAAATATCAATAGCTAGCTAAAGACGTAAGTTCAACAGAAAAGGGGTAGGAGATTTTCTATCTCTTTTCTGTTATATATCATAATTGGGAGGAAAAAATGTTATCAATTAAAGAAATGAGAGAACGATTACCAAAAGAATTCATGGAATTCTTATATGAAAAATATACTCCAGTAAAAGTTGATCAAATTTTACTAGGAATGACATCAGAAAGATATACAACTCTAAGAGTAAATACACTAAAATATGATATACAAAGTTTAATGAAATACTTTAAAGAAAATAATATAAAATTTGAAAGAGTTTTATGGTATAAGGACGCTTTAATAATCAAAAATGCTAATGAAAAACAAATTCAGAAGTTAGACATATATGAAAATGGATATATATATTTACAAAGCTTATCTAGTATGATACCACCAATAGTTTTAAATCCCAAAGAAGGAGAAAAAGTTTTAGATTTAACAGCTGCACCAGGAAGTAAAACAACTCAAATTTCAGCATTAATGAATAACAATGGATATATATTAGCAAACGAGCTGGATAAAATAAGATATGAAAGATTAAAATATAATATTGAGGCTCAAGGGGCTAAAATAGTAGAGGTAATTAATGGAAGAGGAGAAAAAATAGGAGATAATTATATAGAATATTTTGATAAAGTATTATTAGATACTCCTTGCAGTGGAGAAGGTAGATTTATAATAAATAGTTTAGCAACATATAGAGATTGGTCACCCAAAAAGGTAAAAGAATTAACCAAAACACAAAGAAAATTAATACAAAGTGCATATAAAGCTTTAAAAACAAATGGAATTATGGTATATTCAACTTGTACATTAAATGAAGAAGAAAACGAAAATATATTAAAATGGGCATTAGAAAACTTAGACTTAAAATTATTAGATATAAATTTAAAACTAAAAGAAGCAGAAATAGCTTTAAACAAAGCAATAAGAGTTTTGCCATCAAAAGAAACAGAAGGTTTTTTTGTAGCTAAAATGATTAAAAAGTCTTAAAAACGGAGGAAAAATATGATATATGAATTTGAAGTTCCAGGAAAAGTAATAGGAAAAGGAAGACCAAGATTAAATTCTTACACAGGAATTGTATATACACCAACTAAAACAAAAGATTATGAAACATTAGTAGAACAATATTTTTTAATAAAATATCCAAAGTTTAATCAACTAGAAGGAAGAATTAAAGTAAGTATTGTAGCATATTTTATAATACCAAAAGCCACAAAAAAGTCAGAAGTAGAAGAAATGTTATTAAATAACATAAGCCCTACAAAGAAACCAGATATTGATAATGTTGTAAAAATAGTGTTAGATAGTATGAATAAATTTGCTTTCAAAGATGATACTCAGATAACAAAATTAGAAATTGAAAAAAAATATGGAATAGAAGAAAAAATTTATATAAAAATTGAAGAATATTAACAAAAAAAACATATTTGCAATATATTATACAAATATGTTTTTATTAAAAACATATATTTTTTGAATTAAATGTGGTGATATTTATGATAAAAATATTTAAAGAATTATGTGAAGATGCAAAAAATATATGCAAAAAAGACCCTGCATGTAGAAATTTGTTTGAAGCAATAATTTTATATCCTGGATTCCATGCAATATTCTTTCATAGAATATCTCATTTTCTATATAAAAAAAAGTTATTTTTTTTAGCTAGATTAATATCACAAGTTTCGAGGCATATAACAGGAATAGAAATACATCCAGGAGCAAAGATAGGAAAGAAATTATTTATAGACCATGGAATGGGAATAGTAATAGGAGAAACAACTACAATTGGAGATAATTGCGTAATATATCATAACAGTACACTTGGGGGGACTGGCAAAGATAAATTAAAAAGGCATCCGGATTTAGGAAATAATGTAATGATTGGTTCAGGAGCAAAAATATTAGGACCAATTAGAATTGGAAATAATGTAAAAGTTGGTGCCAATAGTGTTGTTTTACAGGATATTCCTGATAATGTAACAGTTGTGGGAATACCACGGTAAAATTATCTAGTTAACAAATAAAAAAAATATAAAATTTCTATTGACAACAAAACCTTGAATATGTTAATATAAGTATTGTAAATAGAAAATGCGGATGTGGCGGAACTGGTAGACGCGCTGGTCTTAGGAACCAGTGTCAACGACGTGGGGGTTCGAGTCCCTTCATCCGCACCACAGACAATTTTCGTCGAACTTTTTGAAAGCCTTGATACAACTTTATTTTAAGACTATGAAAAATTTGATGAACACAAAAATCTTATTCCAACTCTTAGGAGTTGGACTTTTTTTGACTAAAACTATTGAAAAAAAGTATAAATTTATGATAGTATTTATCTCTACAAGCATATAGTATTGCAAACAAATAAATAGGAATTTTGTAATAAGAAAGTAGGAAATAATAGTGAATAAAAAAGATATGATTTATAAAAATATAGAATCATTACAACCAATTGTAAATGTAGTTAATGAAGCTGCAAATGCTATAAATGATAAAACTAGAACAATAAGTGAAAGTGCAATTCCCGAGGTTTTAACTGGAGCATTAGGAGCAGGAATAGGAGGAATAGTTTCATTTACAGCTCTATATGGACTTGGAACAGTTGGACTTTCAGCTGCTGGCATAACTTCTGGATTAGCTGCAGCGGGAGGGATTATTGGAGGTGGAATGGTTGCAGGAATATTTGTCCTTGCTACACCAATTGCAGGGTTAGCAGCTACTGGAGTTGGAATTACTACTCATTTAAAAAATAAACAACTTAAGCAAGAAAAAGAAAGATTATACCAAGAAGCATTAAGAAAACACCAAGCAATAATTCAATCTTTAAAAGAAGAAACAAATGCAAATCAAAAAAGACTAGATTATCTTCAAAGTTTAAATATCATGTTAACCAAAGCAATAACGGATTTAAGAAAGGATTTGAATATTAGTGAAGAAAAAGCAGTCTAATATAAATAATGAAACAAATATTAATAAAGTGTTGAAATATCAAGAAAAAGAGCTAGATAATATAAAAAGTATAAATAAAGCAAAATTAGAAGAGACTATATCTAACACAGAAAATATATTAAAAGATATTGGATATTCTGTAAATTATAATAATTTAAGTATAATAAATAAGAAAAAAACAATTATTGTTCCAACTTGGGAAGATATGTGTAAAGAAGCTTCAGAAGAAATAAAAGAAGATGTATCTATATATGATTTGTTTACCACTGAAGAATTGACTTCAAATGAAGTCGCTATTATTAATTTAAATAATGAATATAAAGCATTGTATAAATTAGATAATACTGAAATAGCTATTAGTGTATTTGCAGGATTGCTATCAGCAGTTATAGATATACTATTAATAGGAATACCACATAGAACTACAAATGGATTAAAAGCAGGTAAACTATCTAATTATGTTCGTAATTGGTTTGAAAAAGAATTTCCAGAAACAGATATGGAAGAATTAGCTAATTCAAAAATAAGTAAGGTTCCTTATGATGCTCAAGATAATAGAAATACACATATAAAAATAGAAGGTCTATCTGCGTATTATCATAGACTCTTAACTTTAGGACATGATCCATTTTTAGGATTATTATTTGGTGTATTTGATATTTTAAATGGTACAATGACATCTATAGATAAAAAAGGAAAGATTGTATCACAAGTTATTGATAGTTATAATGATAGAAAAGAAAAAGATATATTTGAAGCAGTAACTAAACAGATAATACATTTTAAATCAGATGTTACAACATCTATGGGTTTGCCTGCTCCATTCATGAGTGTTTTTAACTTATTTCAATTCGGGGATATAGGTAAAGAAGAACAGACAATAGCTGAAATTGTTCAAGGAATGTATTATGAGGGATATGATTTTATCCATTTTTGTTCATCTTCAATTCCAACAATGTTAATTGAAGCAATAGTAAGAATAAGCTATGCATTAAAGAAAATATATGAGGGTAATACAATTAAAGATTCAATTCCATTTTCATTAGATAGAACAAAAAATCTCAAATTATGTACAATGCTATTCATAAGTCATTCTATTGCTTGTTCTGTAAATGTAGGAAAAATATATTTCAAAAAAAATCCTTTGGCAATTAATTATCCTGAATGGTTAACTTTCGCAAAATACTCATACAAGCAATTAAAATGGATGATAATGCAAAAACCACAATTAAAAGAGGCATATATTAATAATAAATTATTAGATAATTTGCAATTGATATATGATGAAATAGATAACACTTATCATGATTATGAAGATAAATATAATATAATTTTAAGCTAGATGATGATAGGAAGAAAAGATGTATATAAAAAACAAAAGGTTTTAACAATTTATTGCAAAAAATGTTAAGCAAAAGTACAGATAAAAAACAATAATACTAAATAAAAATATTAAATTAGCAAAAATACAACAAATGGAGAAATATTATGAAAGATTTAAATAAAGATGATTTATATAAAGTACTAAAAGAACCTACATTAGAAAATTTTAGAGAACTATTACAAAACCATATGGGCGAAGAAGATTATTTAGACTTTAAAAAAGAATGGGAGTCAAATGAAAAAATGTCAAAGCATATACTAGCAATGGCAAATTCTGGTGGGGGTTGCATTATATTAGGTGTTGAACAAAATGGAGATGGCTCATTTGGTATATGTGGATTAAAAAGTTTAAAAGATCCAGCTAAATTAAAAGAAGGAACAAAAGGAATAATTCCTGATTCATTAGAGTATTTAATTAAAGATTTTAAATATGAATCTTCTGAGTATAAAGCAATGGAAAATAAAAAATTTCAAATATTAATAATAAAAGATAATCCAAAAAATTTACCATATGTATGTTGCAAAGATGGAAATGATATAAAAGATGGAGAAATATATATAAGAACGGGGACTGAAAGTAGAAGAGCTAATAACTACCAAATAGAAAAAGTAATAGATAGAAAGTTAAATGCTTGTAAAATACCAAAAAATAAAGATATTTCACTAGAAAAACATTTAAAGCATTTAAAAACATTATACTCTGAACTTACATATACTACTGATACTGGATGGATTTCTAATTTAGCAAAAGCATTAACTGGTATTAGTGGTAATAAAAAAACGGAAAAAAAGGAATTATATCCAAAAGAAGATTACGATGATTTTATACTTAAAGTATTAAATAAAAAGAAAAAAAGAATAGAAGAAGAACTTGATATTTAGACCAATAAAAATGATAAAAAAGTTATATTTGACAAAATAATAAAATGACTGTATAATAAAGATAGAAAATGAGAGCCACAGAAATGTGTGCTACCATATAAATTACGATAAAACACCACATAGCTCGGCAAAGCATAATGTGGTGCTTTTATTATTTGCTCAAAATTACTACTATTGCAATAATCAAGGCAAATGCTATAATAGTCATTCCTA
>CANPFO010000063.1 GCA_947573555.1 uncultured Clostridium sp.
TTTATTATACACTCTCTCATAAAATGTGTCCATATATCTATTCTAACACCAATGTATTACTTTATTGATCAGTTACCTTTGTATAATATTGTGGGTACAATTTAGCTATTTCATCTATTTTAGGATGAAATGGCTTTAACTCATCACTATTTATAATTACAACATTATGTATATTTTATATCTAATTATTAAAATAGTCAACTATTCCATTAAAAATTCCCCATGCAAGCTTATCTTGATATTCATCATTTAGTAGCATTTTCTCTTCTTCTGGATTAGACAAAAAGCCACATTCTACAATGGATATTGGAATCTCTACATGCTTCATAATATACACAGTATCTAATTTCATTGCAATTCTCTTATTTTCTCTTTGAATAGAATCATTCAAATTTAGTTGTATTTTTTTAGCCAAATCCATGCTCTTTTCATTTTTTAAATTATAAAAACATTGCCATCCCCAATATTGTTGTTGTGGTATTTTATTTAAATGAATACTAACAAAAATATCAGCTGAAGAACTATTACCCATTTTTACCCTATTTCTTATGTCTGATATCTTTTTTTCTCTTAAAGTTGTCTTATCTAAATCGTAAATAGCATTCTCATCAGAACGAGTTAATATTACTGTACAGCCACTTTGCTCTAATAAGTTTTGAAGTTTTAATGAAATTTTTAAATTTGTCTCTGCTTCTGTAGTTCCAGAACTACTTTGTGCTCCGTTCATCAGGCACTCCATGACCTGCATCTACAACTATTACTTTCCCAGATACAGGGGTTGAACTTGTTTCTTGCAATGTTTGTTCTATTTCCATTTTTTTCCCTTGATATGAATATGCAAATATTCCAAGCATTAAACAAATAATAATAATACTAATTCTTTTTCTCTTAATAACATACATCATAAAAAAACTCCTATAAAAAAAATCTTAATATAAAATATTAAAATTTTTAAAATTTATTCTTAATATAATAAAAGATTTTGTTCATTTTATCTAACTAAATAATAAAGAAATGCAACCCTCCAAATTTGCATTTCTTTATCATTCAATAGAATTATTCAATTAATCCCTCTTCAATTAAAGCATTCCTTACAGCTATATTTACTAATAAATAAATTGGAATTCCATACTTTTTCTTTAATTTATTTAATCCTTTTAGCAAGCTCTCTCTTATAAGAAACGTTCTAGTAAGTCTTACCTGACTCTCTCTTTTATATGTTTGTATATTTTCTGTCTTTATCAATGTATCTATACACGCATTTACCAATTTATTTATTGATGCATCATATATTTCTTTAGACAGTTTTTCTAATATTTCATAAAAATTATCATCTATTTCTATAGTTCTAGCAATTATTTTTTCTTTTTTGTCAAATCTATCAAAACAAGACATATTTCCATCACCTTTTCCAATTATACAACATTCCAATACTTTTATTAAGAACCGCACATTGTTATTTTTTCTAACTGTACACAGTTGATTTTTTCTTTTATTTGTTTTATAATAAAAAAAAATATCAAGGAGGCTTTTCATTGAAGACTAAAAAAATTAACAGCCTAATAACTAATTTATATCACAGTCATAATAATATTATTATAACTAAAGAAAACCCCGAATATTTAAAGCTTTTCGAACAATTTCACGACCTAATTTCTAATATAGAAAGCATTCCCTTAAAAACATCTATATTAAATTCTTATATAAAAATAGAAAATTTATTATTTAATAATATTATAGCCACAAGCAAGCAATTTTATAAATTAGGATTTGATGATTTAAAAGAAACATTATTAGAGAACAAGAATATTAGCAAGTCTAAAATTAAATAACACAAACAAAGGAGGAATTATGAGTAAACTATATGATAAATACCTATATCTAAAAAAAACTGAAGACACTTCAGAAAAGACATTATATTTATTCAAATCAGGAATATTTTTTATCTTTTTAGGAGATGATGCCAAAATTGCCTCGAAACTATTAAGTTTAAAAATAACTTATCTAACAGAAGAAATTATAAAATGTGGATTTCCTGTAAATTCATTAGAGAAATATACAAATTTGTTAAAAGTAACTCCATATAAAATAAAAATTATAGACAACACAAACAATACCACTTACACCATTAGTAATTATAATACAGATAAAGAAGTTAAAAATATTCTCAATACTATATTATCTATTAATACAAATTCTTTATCTGTAAAAGAAGCATATGAATTTATAGAAAATTTAAAATGTATTGCTCAACAGATTATGAAAGGAGAATCTTATAATGGAGAAAACACAGAATAATAAATCTAATTTAATTATCTACCAAAAATACCTAGAACTAATTTATTATACAAATGATGTAGTAAAAAAATATCCTAAATGTGAAACATTTGCACTAGTAAAAGAAATTAAAAGTTGTATATATAGCAGTTTGAGACTATTAATGTATGCTATAAAAGTATTTAATAAACAAGAAAAACTAAAATATCTAAGTGAACTAGATATAAATCTTAATTTATTAAAAGTCTATATAAGACTCTCTTATAAATACAAATACATATCAATGCAAAATTATCAAACTTGGAGTAATCATATAACTAATATATGTAATATGCTTGGAGCGTGGATTTCGTCATGCCAAAAAAAATAAAGAATTGCTTTTATAAAAATTTAACCTTTGAAAAATTGTTTGCTTCTCATCTAAGAGCTCGAACTCATAAAGCTTATAGGAGTGAAGTTATTGAATTTGAAATTAATTTAGAAAATAATATCACAAATTTATTAAATAACATAAGAAATAAAAAATATCATTTAGGTAAATATTACACTTTTTCTATCTACGAACCAAAAGAAAGAATAATAAAAGCTTTGCCATATAAAGATAGAATTGTACATCAATGGTATGTAGAAGAATTTATTAAGCCTTATATAGTCCCTAAATTTATTAATACTACTTATGCATGTTTAAAAAATAGAGGAACTCATAAAGCAGTTCAAGAAGTGCAACACCAAATAAGAATCTTCAAAAGAAATTATGGAGATTTCTGGATTTTAAAGTGTGATATAAGAAAGTTCTTTTATAGTATTGACCCCTATATTTTGTTTAATATTTTAAAAAAGTATATTTCTGATAAAGAATTACTAAATTTTTCTCATTTATTGATTTTTGATGGTAGAGATTCTTCTGAAAAAGTTGGAATTCCTATTGGTAATTATACTAGTCAATTTTTCGCTAATATTTATATGAATGAATTAGACCAATTTGTAAAAAGAGTATTAAAAATAAAGTATTATACACGTTATATGGACGATTTTATAATATTAGCAAAAACAAAATCAGAATGTATTGAAATAAAGAAAAAAGTTGAGGAGTTTCTAGATTGCTATTTACATCTTTCTCTAAATGATAAATCAAAATATTATCCTTATTCTATGGGAGTTAATTTTTGCGGTTATAGAATTTTTGCAACTCATAGATTATTAAGATTAAATAGTAAGAAAAAGATTAAAAGAAATGTTAAAACTTGGAATAAACTTTATAAAAAGAATAAATTAAATTTTTCAAGCACAATTCAAAGTATTAATTCTTGGCTCGGCCATTCACAACATTGTAATTCTTATAATTTACAAAAGAAAATACTAAATAATTGTGACTTTCTTTACAATAATAAAACTTATCAAAATATTGAAAATGAGTTAATTAATCTTCAAACAAATCGGAAATCCTAACAAATGTGTTTGATGTTATGTGCGTCTTTAATCGTATATAGCATCATTTATATTTCATAAATAAATTGGTAATATTATTAATATTAGCAGGAGTAAGTATTTGAAATGAAAATTCAGTAATACCAGTACTTTAAAAGATTTATTGTACTGAAATGTTACCCTTTTGTTACCCACCACATAAGTCGTGATAGGTTTTAATATATTAGAAATTAAGAAAGATAAATAATTATACAAAAATAATAGACATTTGAAAATAAATGTTATAAAATATTTATTATAGAAAGTAAGTTAAGCAGATGTGTGTGTTGCCTTCTACCTTGATTTCTTATCAAGAGTCAGGAGGTGAGGCTATGTTAGAAATATTAGCATTCCTATTTATAGGATTAATGGTATCAATAACAATTAATTTAGCCTTGCTATGTATTATATACATACAATGGGTAAATAGTCAGATAAAATAAAAATACTACACATTTGCTTGGCAGAGCGATGTGTAGTTTAACTAATTTATATTAGGTAACCACATTTCTGTGATTACTTACTTTCTATTTTTATTATACTCTAAATTTATGTAGAAAGTCAAGAAAATTATAAAAATTTTTCAACCACTGGCTGGAAAATTAAGTTGGACTAATTTATTTGAAATACTAACAATAAATGATGAAATAGAAAGAAATTTTTATATAGCAGAAGCAAGCAAAGAAAAATGGAGTAAAAGAACTTTAAAGCGTCAAATAGAAAGTAAGCTTTTTCTAAAATTAGTGGTTTCTAAAGACTGGTTGTAGAATATGCAACTTATAATATGGATACTAATTTATTTGTTTCAAAGTATGAGTTATATCTACCAAATAAAGAAGAACTAAAAAATTAGTTGATAAGATAATAAATGAAGATAATGAAAAGATTTAATTATTTTGGAGGCTTATATGATAATAAAAAATATTATAGAAAGTATAAAAAATAAATTATTTGTAAAAAGAAAAAAATTACTTGAACCCACAAGTAGTTATCAAATGACTGATTCATCTGTTTATGAAACCTCTCAAAATAATTTCTCACAAAGAATAAGAGTAATAACAGATGATATGAATAGTAATATTAAGACTATAAATATTGAGAATATAGATTTAAAAAATTCATTTTTTCATTTTACATGTAGAAATAATTTGAGTAAAATAAACAATGAAGGATTAAGACCTCAAGTAGGTGATGCATCTAAAATGAAAAGTGAAAAAGAATCTAGAGTATATATGTCTAAAGGTATCAAGGGTGTTATAGAAATAAAAAATGCTTTTATTTATGAATTTAAGAAATTAAGAATATGTGATATTCCTATAGAATACAGAAAATACTTTAATATACAAGATTATTCAAAAAAAGAACAAGTTACTGAAACAGATGTATATGATGCAATGGAAAAAAGATTTAAAGATGAAATATATTTTAAAATAGATGCTAGAGAAAATGAAGATTTTTCAATTGAAGAAAATTTTGAATTAAAAACTTCTGAAGAGAAAATGATAGAGATTTATAGAGAGTTTTTTACGAAATTTCCTCAACGTGATGTAAAAGGGAAGGAAAATCATAATATAGAAGCAAAAAAGTTATCTTTAATTAGAACTACCAAAGGAGATACTGCTTTGGATGTTATATATTATTTTTATGCTAAATTATTAAAAGATACTGAATTAGGTACGGAAGCTGAAATAAGATTTGCTATGCATGATTTGGATAGTTTCTTTACATACATACAACAAAGAGAAAAGAATTATAGAGAAAATAATTTATAAAAAGGAAAGATAGAAAAATAATTTGTTACCCTTTTGTTACCCACCGCATAGTTTTGAATAGGTTTTATTGAGTTTTGAATAAATGAGAGAAAATATCGAAAGATGGTGAATATAACAAAACTAGCCATTTACAAGTAATTCATTAGATTATTTATAAATGGCAAAATTTGTATAGTTACTCTAGTAGGAGTAAACATTTAAAATAACAATGCAGTAATACCAATATATTCATATAAAGAACATTATCAAAAATATAAAAATAATCCTAGCTTCTTTTTTATTTATGATAGAAAGAACAATCCTTTAGCAATTGTTAAGTTTTCTGCTATGATTCCAATTCCTAATAATATAATAGTGACATCATTACTAAAATATAATGAAAGTGATAAAAAATATAAGGATTTAATATCAGCAGAATATAGATATATAAATTCTAATAAAAAAGAGATATATAAAAGAGCAAATAAAATCTATATTGCTGTAACAAAGCACAAAAAAAATTTTCTTAAGACAATAGCTTGTGATTTTAAACTATTAGAAGAAAAATGTTTGGGATATAATACTGAAAAATAAGTGATAACGATAAGTTTTGTATAGGTTTTAACAAATGGAGATAGTAATCGGTTTCGGACACTCCGTTCTTCGTCCGTGGTGGTTATTTTGACCTTGGTACGTGCGCTGGTACGTTTGCCTTCGGTATTGCTGACGGCTTTCCGCACAGCAGTATTGGATTCCGTGCGGTGCTCGTAGGTTAAGAAAAATGCAGTTCTTTTAGAACTGCATTTTTTCGTATTCTTGGACCTTCGCCATTTTACTACTAGAACAAGAAATACTATTTATGTGTTTATGACATAAAAACTTAGTTTATGCCAAAGGAATTAAACTTCTTTGATACAAATCCTGTTGCTTTATATATTATGATTTATCTCTCAGCAATGTCCTTAAACAATTGCTCATCTGGGATAGAAACCTCTATGTTTCTTTGTGTATCGAAGTGCTAAGCGACGAGCACCGCACGGAAACCATCAGTGTTGTTCGGACAGCCGTTAGTATTATTGAAGGCAAACGTACCAGCGGACGCACCATTGACAATCCAACCACCACGGATGAAGAACGGCCAGCTCGAATGCGGAAAGTTAGAGTAGTTCAGTTTAATCCCTAATTATTATTTTAATTTTAGGGTGCTCACGCACCCCTTCAGTTTTTATACCCTAATTTACATATCTCTCCCGTATTTATCTTTATTGAACTGTTAAAACTAGTACTGATAAAAGGGATTTAGGACCAGGGATTTTTTAAAGTGCTAAGCGACGAGCACCGCACGGAAACCATCAGTG
>CANPFO010000064.1 GCA_947573555.1 uncultured Clostridium sp.
ATTTTGATTTATTTTGTTGATTACTTCCATTCCCTTTGTTATCTATATTTTCATTACTTCTATTCTCTTTGCTGTCTATATTTTCTTTCTTTTCTTCTGTCTCCTTAGATTCTCCTTTTTCTGAACTACTAGTTTTATCTGGCTTTGATTTATTTTGTTGATTATTTCTATTCCCTTTACTGTCTATATTTTCTTTCTCTTCTCCTGTCTCTTCGGATTCGTTTTTATATATATTTTTCTGTTTCTCTTGTTTTGGAATATATTTAAAAATTCTATTTCTCATTTTTTCTTCCTTATAATATATTAAATATTTTATACTATTTTATAAAGTATAATCTTCATTATTTTACCACATTATGTAACTTTAGTCAATAATAATATTATTATTTTCTCCTTGAATAATATAACAAAGCGGTTAAGTTATTACCCTTTTGTTACCTTAAAAACTATGTTATGTAGAATATGTATTTAAATACCAGACAGTCAAAGATTCATGAACTTTTTATAAAAACTTAGTAAATATAATTTAAAAAGCAAAAAAATAAGTAGCTAACACTACTTATTTTTTGTTGATAATTTATCTAATAAAGTTTGTAAAATTTATCTTTTCTTCTTGTTTTGGAAGTCGAATTCCATTTTTCTTTCCTGCCTCGATACATTTTAAATAGTATGCCATATTTCTTCCTAGTATTCTCATAATTTGCATACCCTCTTCATCTTTTTTTACATCATCTGGTGTACTGCCATGTACCATATTCCAATATCTTGATGAAATAATAGGCATTTGAGTAATTCCAAAATATTTATTTAATTGGTCATATGTTGACGTTGTTCCTGCTCTTCTTGCCGAGCTAACAGCAGCAGCTGGTTTAAATAAAAATCTATCCGCTTTACCAGATTGTGATGCTGAGTAAAACACTCTATCCATAAAAGAAGTTATTGCTCCTGTTGCTCCAGCATAATGTACTGGGCTTCCAAATATAAATCCATCCGCTTCTTTTGCCTTTTCCACAAATTCATTTACAGAATCATCAAATATGCATTTTCCTATTTTTTTACAACTACCACATGCAATGCATCCTGATAATGGCTTATTTCCAATCCAAAATATTTCTGTCTCGATTCCTTCTTCTTTTAAAGTTTTTTCTACTTCGCATAAAGCTGTATAAGTGCATCCTTGTTTATGAGGGCTTCCGTTTACTAATAAAACTTTCATCTTTTACTCTTTCCTTTCTTTTTGTTTATAATTTATAAACTTAATTAATTATATTCCTAAAAAAGGTTAAGAGACCAAAATATTTTTGGTCTCTTCTATCTTATTTTCTATTAAATTTTATATTTTTTTATAAAAATTATAATATTTTTATTGGAGGTACTTATGAGAAAGGTAGAATTAAGAATGAATGAAGAATATAAATATAAAATTATAAAAAAATTAGTGGAAACAAACGGAAATAAAAAAAGAGCAGCAGTAATGCTTAATAAATCAGTTAGACAAGTTGATAGAATGATAGCAGGTTATAAAGAAAAAGGAAAAGAATTTTTTGTACATGGTAATCGTGGAAAGAAACCATCACATGCACTTTCAGAAGAAGAAAAAACAAAAATAGAACAAATATATTTAAGCAAATATTTTGATTGTACATATACATCTTTTACAGAATATTTAGCAAAAGATGAAAATATATTTTTATCAGTCGATGAAGTAAGAACAATTTTAAGAGATAGATATATCTTCTCTCCAAGAACGCATAAATCAACAAGAAAAAGGTTTAAACAACAATTAATAAAAGAACAACAACAAATAAAAAATAAAACCGAAAAAGCAAATATACAAGCAAAAATAGTTGAAGTTGAAGATTCACATCCAAGACAGCCAAGGTGTCAGTATTTTGGAGAAGAGTTACAAATGGATGCTTGCATACATTTATGGTTTGGTAAAGCAAAAACAGCTCTACATGCAGCAATAGATGATGCAACAGGTCAAGTAGTTGGATTATATTTTGACAAAGAAGAAACTTTAAATGGATATTACAATATAACAAATCAAATTTTATTAAAATATGGAATACCATATCTTATAAAAACAGATAAAAGAACAGTCTTTGAATATAAAAAGAAAGCATCTTCTAAGGTTGAAGAAGATACTTTCACACAGTATGCTTATGCTTGCAAACAATTAGGCATACATATTGAAACAAGTTCTGTACCAGAATTTAAACCACGAGTAGAAAGACTTTTTCAAACATTACAGCAAAGACTTCCACAAGAGCTTAGATTGGCTCAAATCAGTACCATTGATGAAGCCAATGAATTCTTAAGTACATACATAAAACGATTTAATGAGAAATTCGCTTTATGTATTAATAATAACAAAAATGTATTTGAAAATCAACCAAGTGAAGAAAAAATAAATCTAATATTAGCAGTATTATGCAAAAGAATAGTTGATAGTGGGCATTCAATAAAATATAACAAATATTATTATAGATTTATAAATAAAAATGGAAAGCCAATATATTTTAACAAAGGAACAAAATGTATAGTAATAAAAGCATTTGATGGAAAATTATATGCAACAGTAGATAATTCAGTATTTGCATTAGAAAAAATATCAGAAGTACAAGCAAAATCAGAAAATTTTGATGAAATAGAAGAAATAAAAGAAAGGAGAGTATATATACCAAGAATGACACATCCATGGAAAAGTAAATCATTTGAAGATTTTGTAAAAACACAAAAACATCGTTTAGAAAATGTCGCATAAAAATATTAGCACTAAAGAGAAATTTAGTGCTAATAAATAAAAAATTTTAAGACATTTTCAAAAATGATTGACACTATTTTTTATGCTATCAAAAACTTCTTTTATTTTATCATTATAATAAATAGCACCACAAACTTTAATTTCATCTCCAATTTTAACTTGCACATTCATATTATTCTTATCACCTGAAAAATATTTTATTGCACTTCTTAGCCTATTTTTTTCTTCTTCAGAATAATCTGTAATATCAAATGTTACAGCATTTGGTTTTTCTTCGCCTAAATCTTTTATTTCATTTGCTATAATTGTAGGTTCAGCATCTTCTCTTATACTTAAACGTCCATCAACAATAACAATATTTTCTTCAATTAAACTTTTTCCACTGCTTATCACAGTATTTTCAAAAGCTATAATTTCTGCAGTACCATATAAGTCTTCAATTGTTATAAATGCCATTATTTTATTATTTTTAGTATATTTTTTCTTAATTGATGTTATTATTCCTGCATATTTTACATTTTGGCCATCAACAAATTTTGTTTTACCTTGAACATCTATTTCATCAATTTCATTATCGTCACTTATTTTATTAACTATCAGTTTCAAGTCCATGGTATCAATGTTAGTAGAATGGATTATTAATTCTTTAAATTTTTCTAATGGATGTCCTGAAATGTATATTCCTAACATTTCTTTTTCCATAGATAGAAGCTCTCTTTCTTGTAGTTCTTCATATTCTTCAAATTGATACTTATGCTTTTCTCTTTCTTCTTTTTCTTCTTGTGTTCCTAAATCAAACATTGATACTTGTCCATCAAATCCCTTTTTCTTGCTGCTTTGTATTGTATCTATAATTGCCTCATAAGAAGCTATAAGCGTTGCTCTTGTTTGTTCAAAATCTTGAAATACACCTGCTTTTATTAAACTTTCTATACATTTTTTATTTACTTGTGTTTCGGCAATTCTTTCACAAAATTCTGTAAAACTTTTGTATTCTCCTTGTTGTTTTCTTTCATTTACTATATTTTCTACAGGTACACTTCCAACATTTTTAATACTTCCTAGTCCAAAGCGTATTTTTCCATTTTCTACAGTAAATCTTTCTTGGCTTTTATTTATATCTGGTTTTAGTATTTCTATTCCTAATCTTTTACATTCATCTATATATTGTGGTACTCTATCTAAATTTCCTAAATAACTATTTAATGTTGCTGCCATAAATTCTGCTGGATAATATGCCTTTAAATACGCTGTTCTATATGATACAACTGCATAACAAGCTGCATGTGATTTGTTAAATGCATATTTTGCGAATTCTGACATTTCATCAAATATTTTATCTGCTGATTTTTCATCTATTCCATTTCTTACACATCCTGGAACTACTATATTTCCTTCTTCATCTAATTGTCCATTTATAAATATTTCTCTTTCTTTTGCCATTACATCTAGTTTTTTCTTTCCCATTGCTCTACGAACTAAATCTGCCCTTCCGAAGAGAATATCCTGCTAAATCTCTAACTATTTGCATTACTTGCTCTTGATAAACCATACATCCATAGGTTACATTTAATATTGGCTCTAAGCTTGGATGTGTATATTCATTATGGCCTGGATTTTGTTTTCCTCTTATATATCTTGGTATTTGGTCCATTGGTCCTGGTCTGTATAATGAAACTCCTGCTATTAAATCTTCTAAACAGTCTGGCTTTAATTCTTTCATAAAGTTTGTCATCCCTTGTGATTCGAATTGAAATATTCCAGATGTATTTCCTTCTTGCCATAACTTATATACTTTAGGGTCTGACATTTCTTTATCAAATTCTACATCTATTCCATAATTTTCTTTTACTAATTCTATTGTATCTTGAATTACTGTTAAGTTTCGTAACCCTAAAAAATCCATTTTTAGAAGCCCTAATTCTTCTAATGTTGTCATTATAAATTGGGTGTTTATTTGTCCGTCTCTTACATATAATGGTACATATGTGTCTACTGGATCTTTTGTTATAACAACTCCACATGCATGTGTTGAAGCCTGCCTTGGCATTCCTTCTAGTGCCATTGCTATGTCTAAAATTCTTCTTGTCTCTTCATCAGTATCATATCTATCTTTTAGTTCTTTGTTTTGATCTAATGCTTTTGAAATTGTCATATGAATTTCATTCGGTATCATTTTTGCTAAAGTATCTGCTTCTGAATATGGATAATCTAAAACTCTTGCAACATCACGTATTACCATTTTTGCTGCCATTGTTCCAAATGTTATAATTTGTGATACGTGGTCATGCCCATATTTCTCAGATACATAATCTATTACTTCTTGTCTTCTTTCATCTGAAAAGTCAACGTCAAAGTCTGGCATGCTTATTCTTTCTGGATTTAAAAATCTTTCAAATAGTAATCCATATTTAATTGGGTCTATATCTGTAATTTCAATTGCATATGCTAATATTGAACCAGCTCCGCGAACCTCTTCCTGGTCCTACTGGTATGTCATGAGTTTTGGCATAATGTATAAAGTCCCATACTATTAAATAATAGTCAACATATCCCATTTCTTTAATTATTCTTAATTCATATTCTGCTCTTTCTTTTATTTCATCTGATAATTGTGTTCCATATCTTTTTTCTAATCCCTTATCACATAATTCTTTTAAGAAATCATAATGTGTAGCATATTGTTGTGGTACATCGTAATTTGGAAGTATTGTGTGTCCAAATTCAAACTCTACATTGCACTTTTCTGCAATTTTTACAGTATTTTCTATTGCATCTGGAAATGCTGAAAAATACTTGGACATTTCTTCTGGTGACTTTATGTATAATTCTTCTGTATCAAATTTCATCCTGTCTTCATCCCTCATTCTTTTTCCTGTTTGAATACATAATAATACTTCATGATTATATGCATCTTCTTTTTTTAGGTAATGTGCATCATTTGTTGCAACTAATGGAATATCTAATTTTCTTGCTAATTGTACTAATTTCTGATTTGCTAATACCTGTTCTCTTATTCCATTATTTTGAATTTCTATATAATAGTCTTCTCCAAATACATTTTTATGCCATAAAGCAATTTCTTCTGCTTTTTCTACATTTCCATTTAATAATGCTTGGTTTACTTCTCCTGCTAAACAAGCACTTAAACAAACTAATCCTTCACTATATTCCTCTAAAATTTGTTTATCTATACGTGGTTTATAATAATATCCATCAACAAACCCTAATGAAACTAGTTTGCTTAAATTTTTATATCCTTGATTATTTTTTGCAAGTAATATTAAGTGATAATAATGATTATCAACTCCTGGTTCTTTGTCAAATCTTGTTCTTGTTGCCACATACACTTCACACCCAATTATTGGCTTTATTCCCTCTTTTTTACATGCTTTATAAAAATCAATAACTCCATACATTACTCCATGGTCTGTTATTGCTATTGAATCCATTCCTAATTCTTTTGCTCTTACTGGTATATCTTTTATTCTATTCGCTCCATCTAATAAACTAAATTCACTGTGTATATGTAAGTGTACAAATTCTGACATTTTTCTTCTCCTTTTTCTTTTTTTGGATTATATCATTTTCTATTTTGATTGTAAATATTTGGAGAATTTAATTTTGTGCCAATGTGCCAATGGGGGCGTCCCTTTTTGGCAATTTTGTTAAGGTGAACAAATATGGCTGAAAAATGTGATTATCTTAATAGCATTGCCAAAAAGGGACGCCCCCATTGGCACA
>CANPFO010000065.1 GCA_947573555.1 uncultured Clostridium sp.
TTTCTATTATGTTTGTTCTGTTAGTTAGTATTTCATCTATTTTTTCTTTGTTTTCTTTTAATGTTATAATATCAATTTTTCTGTTTGTGTTTTTATTATTGTTGTAAAATATATTTAATTTGTGTAATTTCTCTGTATCTATAAATGGCATTAAAATAATATACTCTCTATTTTGTGTCATGTAATCTGCTTTTGCCCAATTAGACAATAATACTTCTTGTCCTACATATATCTGTTTTAAAATTTCATATAAATCTATTTCCTGAAAATATCTCATCTTTTCTAAATTTTCTTTACTAGCTTTTATGATTATTGTTGATTCTTTTCCAAACATGAAATATTGATTGCTTTTATTAAGCATCTTTATATCTTCCAAAAATACAATAGCATTTTTATATTCTATAGTTTTCTGTAGGTCGCTTACTGTTTGGCTAACATATACTCTTTTTTTATCTTTAGAAATATAGTATGTAATATAATCTTTTTCTTGGTATATAAGTTCTCCTATGAATTTTCTTCCCATTTCTGTATGAATATTATTATTTTTCATTTCCCAACTAGGTAGAAACTGTATTGTGCTATCTATTGTTAATGTTGCAATTTTTACAATTTCTTTTACTCTATATTGATAATCTTGCCTTCTACAGATTTTATAATAATCATACCCCATTTCTCTCATTAGTCTTGTTCCTTTTATATCTAGCTTGATATAATATCTGTCTACTCGTTGTATATATCGTTCCTTTTCTAAAACCTTTAATCTCTTATGATGATAACCCTTTGATTTATAAATCTTTTTACTATCTGTTGCTAACATAACTTTGTACTTTTTCAAAAAAGCTAATAGCTCTATATCTTTTTCACTTAATCTTAAATTCACATCTCCTATTTCTCCCTTCTTGTAATTTGTTACTCCCAACACTGTTATTTTTCGTTTTTCTCCCTTTCCTGTATCATACCCTTTAAACCTCAAACAACTTTTTTTGAGTTTTCGTTTATTTTTCAAGTATTTGAATACTGTCAAAATATCCACTACTTTATACTTAAAATTTGCCCAAAGTGGATACATTAGACATATCCATTTCACCCCTGTTTTCTATCCACTTCAAAAGTGATTCACCTTTGAAAATGGATACCTCTGTAAATGGCTTTTTAGTTTTATTTGTTGTTCCTAATACACCATAAAACATATTATTGATATTGTCATCTGCTATTACTTTCGATAATACTAGACCATCTACAATAGGCTTTATGAATTTATTATCTATATCAATGTTCTTTTGATTTTCTGATACTTTTATAAATACAAATACTAATTCATTATTGAATAAGTCTTTATATTGTTTTGTCTTCTCCATTACATTTAGCATAATGTTTTTATAAGCATAGTTATTGATGTTTTTAAATTTTGGTATTACTTCAGGAATATAAATTTTTAAAACATCGTTTTCAACTGTAGCTTTATATCTATTGTTTAAATAATTTATTTTGTCTGCTTCATCTATTTGACATTTTTGTTTTAAGCTAATTTTATTAAATATGTTATATCTAATTCGTTCTAAACTTCGTAAGTAATTTTCTACATGCTTATTTTCTACAATTTCTTCATTGTTAATAATAAATTCTGTTTCATCCCTTAAATCTTCTAATTCTGATAAAATTTCTTTTTGCATTTTCTTCCCTCCCTTCGTTTAAAATAATAAAAGATACAAAAGTTTTTACACTCTTGCATCTTCTTTTAATATTTTCTTCAATAATTTAGAAGTGGAATAAGATTGTAAAAGATATCTTACTCCACTCCTTTTAGGACAACTGTCTTTCTTTATGCTGCCATCTTTAGGCGAATAATGCATTCTGGATCCTCGATTTTATCGATTTCTTTGAAAGCAATATCATCAGCCTTAATTGAAATAACAGTATACCATCCCTGAGACTCAAAAGCAGAAATAACAAGTTTCGTTTCAGGATATTCCTCTGTTGCTTCCCATGTAAGAATATGACATTTATTAATTCCTGAAGCAACATCAACCCCTTCACTCCCTGTCAGTTTACTAACAACGCTTTTGTGCATAAAAATCCATGCATGTTTGCACCGTTCTTTCATCTCTGCCAAAAAGTCTAATGGACACATATCCTTTGGCACAACTAAATTTAATAGTTCCATACGAAGTCCTCCTCTTTATTGTTGTATTAATGCCATAAGTTTCAACTATGGGATAATACCCATATTCAATTTTAATTATATATCATTTTACATAATTTTGCAACTTTATAATATTATAATTGTTCAATTTTCCTAAAAATTATAGTTTTTTCCTTCATAGATATTTTACTAACTTCATATCCATATTCTTTTAATTCTTTCTTATAAGTTAAAAAGGAATGGTCTATGTCAAATCCTAAAATATTTCTAATTTCTTCATAAGATAATTTATAATCTTTTTTATTGTTTTCCTTTAACCATTTCCATAGCAATCCATATTTACTCATCTTCTATCTAACACCTCTAAAACTTATATTTTTATTTTATTGTTTTACTGGATATTCTTTATCTTTCCAATACCACCATTTTAATTTTTCTTCTTCCCAAACAGTATTTTCTGCATAATATATAGCCATTCTAAAAAGATACAACTGACATTTATCTTCTTGAAGACCTTTTACTATGCAATCCTTATAATAAAGTTCTTCTGGATTTTTTCCTTTTAAATCTTCAACACATGTAATTCCTATATTTAGTAGTGATTGTTTTGTTTTTTCTCCAATGTTTGGTATCGTTATTAAATCTGTTTTCACTTTATTCCTACCTTAAAATCGTATATTATTTTCCTTCTTTAATTATTTCTTTCAAGTTTTCATCAGCAGTTCCTACTAATTTAACAATACTAGGTAATTGATAAAAATTAACTGTATTTTCAACACTAAACTCATCTTTAGTAGCAGAACATAAAAATATTTTTTTATTTAATGCTAATGCCATTCCTAATTCAATATGAGTTCCTCTTCCTGCTGGTAGTAATATAATAACAACATCAGAATCAATAATACCTTTTTGCTCTAATTTAGAATATTCTATCAAATCTTCAATGGTTTCATCACCACTGATATTCTTTGCCCAATTGTATGTATGTTTCCATCCATTTTCTTCTAATATTTTTGAATAATAATTAACTAATTCACAATTTTTAAATCCAGATCCTATATAAAATTTCATTATGGTTTTCATTCCTTTCACTTTAAATGTTTTATTTAAAGTGATTATATCACAAAAAATGTAAATTTCTACACATTTAACTAAAAATATATAAAAGAAAATGAAAAGCACCATTTTAGGACCTTTCATCTTCTTTTTTCTACTCTTCTATCATATCATCATATGCTTCTGAAATAGCATCTAATAATTGGATTCTCGTTTCATTATTAATTGGATATGAGAAGTTTCTTCTAATATCCTTATTCTTTAATTTTCTATTAGGCATATTAATATACCTTCCATTCTTTCCATTTAACAACTTAATTTCATTTACTATAAAGCAACCATCTATACACACACTTGCTGCTCCTAGTAAATCTCCCTTATTTATTTTTTTAATTCTAATTTCTGTAATATTTAACATATACAAATTCCTCCTTCTTCTTAATTATCCATACCTGTTTTAGGTAGTTCTTTATCTATATCTGGTGTTTTAGTATAAACAACTGTATGTGCATTATCTTTAGCTTCTAATTTTGTCTCTTGATATGATGCTGTTACATAAGTGTTATTTACAAATATTTTATTGTTTTGCACATCTTCATTTACTTTTGCTTTAACAACTGGTGTTGTAGTTGCTTCAAACCCTGCTTTTACTTCTGTATCAAATACAAGTTTAAATTCTTTTACATATTCATCTTCTTCTAATCCTAAACCTTCACTTGTTAAATCTATTTTGTGATTCTCTGTTGTTTTATATTTTTCTCCAATATTTTTCCAATTTGTATTTTTGTTAGTGATATATTTAATTTCATACTCTAGTTCTTCGTTCCAGATTCCTGTTTGTAATTCTTGAACTCTTACTTGTCTAGGTAATTTATCTCCCCATACAAAATTAGATACTTTTGTATTTGAGAAATTTCCTAAATGACTAAATGTGTAGTCTATTATTTCACCTTTTTGAGCTTCTGTTGGTGCATCTTTTTCTACATCTACTACTAAATTTACATTATCATTTTTTATTTCTAAATCAATAACTTGTCCGTTTTTCTCAAACTTAAATGCTTGTAAATCCTTATTGATTACATAGTATGGATCAGTAGAAATTTCTTTTAGATAATATGTTTTTCCTGTTTCTAAATATTTATAAATAAATTCTTCTGTATCATTTACTCTTAAAGTATCAATATATTTTTGATTTTCATCTAATAATTCAAATACTGCATTAATTCTTGTTCCTTCTGGTAAATCTGTGTATTGATTATATTCTTTTGTTACTTTTTTAATTTTTAGGATATTTTCATATACTGTTACAGGCACATCATCTTTATCTTCAGTTTTAGCTTCTAGGTATGTTCCTGAAACTTTTACATTATTAATAAATTTAGATTTATCAGCTAATCCTTCAATTACTTTTGTGGCAACTTTCATTTTTGTAGTATTTGAAAATCCTATTTTTACTGTTCCAAAATTTAGAGAGTAGCTTTTTACATATTCACCATCTGCTAATTTAATTTTAGTAAAATCTATTTTATTATTTGTTTTTGTACTTAAATTGTCTTGTAATTTTATATTAGATTTTTTATTTGTATTATAAGTAATAGAATATTTTAAATCTTCATTATAGATTCCTGTTTCTAAACTTTGTATTCTAACTTCTTTTGGTAAATCATCTGTTAATGTAAAATTATTTAATTTAACATTAGATAGATTTTTTATCTTATCAATCTCATAAGTAACGATTTCTTTTCCTTGTGCTTCTGTTTTGTCTGCACCTTTTTCTACATTTACTTTAATATCAACTGGAGTATTTTCAACTATTACTTTTTTGTCATCTCCATCATATACTAAATTTACTTCAAATTTAGTGTTCTTTCCTTTTAAGAAGTAGTCTGGAGCCAATTTTTCTGAAATTATATATTCGCCTAAATCAAGCCCTGAAAGTAAGAATTTTCCGTACTCATCTGTTGTTACTTCTTTTGTGAATTTTCCATCTTTAGATGTTACTGTAAATACTGCTCCTTTTAGTCCTGAACCTGCTGTTGCTCCTGTAATTTTACTATCTCCATTTGTTATCTTCTCTATTTCTACATCTGCTTTTGGTTTATATTGCATATTTCCTTTTGCTGTACTTAATATAAATGGATCAGTTGTTAATACATAGTTTTGTAAGTTTGCATTTGGTGCTTTTCCGAAACAAAATTGGGTATGTTTCACATTGTCCTGTAATACTAAATTGAACATTTATGTCGTTTCTAATATTAACTCTTGGAACTAATACTTTAAATTGTTCTCCTCTATTAAATGTAGTTTTTACATTATTATTTATATCCGTAACTTTTGTTCCTTCTGGTGCTGATGCTCCATTCAAAATTATTTGAATATCTTTCATATTTACTGAACTATTAACAGTAAAAGTTTGAGATACATACTTTGAATCTTTATTATCTACTCCTGCTTGTGAATTTGCTGTTGCTGATATGACTGGATCTGTATAAGTTTGTGTTCCATTTCTTCCTATAGCAGCCAATTCTCTTATTTTGTTTGCCATTCTGTTTCCTACTTCTGTAGCTCCAAAATATCTATTAGTATCTCTTCCATCTAGTACAGAATATACTGCTTGTTTTGTAACTGCAAAAGCCTGATAATCATTATCTAATCCCATTTCTTGGGCTGATTTATATGGAAATCCATTCAATAACACTCTCCAAACTGCCTGATTATTTGCAATCTGGCTCATATCTCCAACTTCAACTCCATAACTATCATTGTCATCTACTCCATGTAGATTTACATTAAGACAATATGCTGGATATTGCTTTCCATTTTCATTGTAAACTACATAGTGAGTCAAAACAAACATTGATACACCTTGTGAATTTGTATATTTTAAGTCGTTTCCACATTCACCTAAAGACACTATATCTTTTATTTCTCCAATTTGTGCTGCAAATACACCACTAAATTGACTTACTATCATAAATATTAATAATATTGAACTTATTATTTTTT
>CANPFO010000066.1 GCA_947573555.1 uncultured Clostridium sp.
TTTTCTATACTAGATTCAACATAACCTTTTGCTTTAGGCATTCCATCTAAATTAGCACTTTTTATATCAACAATTTCATTTTCCAGCTCTTGTATTTCCGATTCTGTTATACTGATTCTAGCTTTATATGTATTGTAATTTTCCAAAACCTCTTGAACGTTCATCTTTTGCATCCCTCCTATATTTTATAAATAAAGAAAATTAATGCTACACTAATAGTTATTTCAACCATATTAATTATGCTTTTTGAAATACTATCTTTTTCTTGTATTCCTACTTGCTCATTCATTTCTTTTACTATTTTTGATAATGCCAATATTCCTAAAAAGAATATAAATATTATTTTTAATGCTAAAAGCATGATATACACCTTCTTTCCGCTTCTTATTTTTCTATCGTGTTCGTTTCTGATTTTTCTATGTAAAAATAATTTTTAAGTAGTTTTTTCCTTACAAATTATTATTTCTATCGTTTTTTTATTGTTTATCGTTTTGTTTTTGATAACTTACTACTATATTGTAATACCTATAAAATGTATATGGTTCCTTGTTATTTTTAATAATTCTGTTTATTTCATTTCGTTGCATTCCCTGACTTTGCAGTAATTTAATAAATTTTTTCTTCGTTATTTTTTTATTGCTTAAGTTCCTAGCTAAACTTTCGGCTATTCCTACCAATGTAGTTGCAAATGATCGTGCTGTTTCTGCTAATGTACCAAAAGCATTTGATAGACTTTTTATAACAGGTTCTAGTGTCTTTTTTACATCATTTATTGTTTCTTTTATTACTGCTTCTACTTTTAGATATTCTTCTTCATTGATATTTATGGTCTTACTATCAGCATCACAAATCAGTTCAGTAATATAGCTTGTCCCTGTTATTCTTTCTGCTTGTTCTATTGTAATATCTTCATATTTACATTTTTTCATTTTCCACTCCTATATTTTTACGAATTTCATATTTTCTTTTTATCCATTCCTCACAATAGCAACTAGCTCCTTCTGTTCTTTTACAAAACGGATATCTTCCGCAATTTCCACATCGTTTTCTATTTTCCATCTGCAGATACCTCACTAAAATTTTAATTTTTTAATTTCTTTTCTATGTTCTTTTAAATATTCTCTTCTTTCTCTTCTATTCATCATGCTAAATTTTTCTTTATCAATTATCTCTTCATTTAGTAGTTTTCTTTGTTCCTCTGTCATTTTAGTTGTTTCCTTTTCAAACATTTTTGTCCTCCCCATCTAAAATTTTTTGGATTGCTCCTCTAGAACTAATTAATCCATCAATTCTGCCTTTGTGATATTTCGTATCTGCTCTATTAACATATTGTTCAATTTGTAGATATAAACTATAATCTAATCGTTCTATTTTTTCCCTTAAGTTTTTATATTTTTTATTAAATAGCATAACTAATTGTCCTCCTTCTATTGAAAATGTCCGAATCGTGCTGTTTCTTCATAACATTTATTTTTCAAATCTAGATCTCTTATGATATTCTTTAATTTGCATTCTTCATATAGTTCAGTAGTTGGTTCAATGCTTCCCATATCACTATCAATGTAAATTGCTAGTGGTTGTTCGATACCTATTGCATAACTTAATTGAACTTCGCACCATACCAAATTATACTTTTGTAAATATTTTTTTGCTATTTCTCTTGCCTTGTATGCTCCGCTTCTATCTACTTTTGTTGGATCCTTTCCAGAAAATGCACCACCACCAACATTAGCAAAAGACTGGTATTGATCTACTACGATTTTTCTTCCTGTTAAACCTGCATCTCCTTCAAAACCTCCTATTTTGAATTTACCTGTTGGATTTATTAAAAATTTTTCTATTGTCGTTTCATATTTATTTGCTATTTCACAACACATACCTATAATTATTTTATCGGTTTCTTTTCTATCTTCTTCAGTATTTTGATAGCAAACTGTGAATGCCTTTATAGCTTTTAATTCCATATTATCACCATATAAGCCTGTTATTTGTGCTTTTCCATCTGGTAGAAATCTACTATCTTTTTTCCTTAGTTCATCATACCTTTTAGATAACTCTTGTAATATTACCATTGCCGTTGGTAGCATTTGCTCTGTACTATCACAAGCATATCCAAACATCATGCCATTATCTCCTGCTCCATTTACTTCATCATTAGTTCCAAGTGCTATGTCTGGACTTTGTTTTCCTATGTTGTCTATAATCTCATAGTCAGCAGAATATCCAATATCTTTTAGCACTCTTTTTGCTATGGCTTCTACATCAATATTTGCTTTGCTTGTTACTTCTCCTGTTATAAATATTTTTTTCTTTCCTCCTACAGTTTCTATTCCACATCTGCTGTTTGGATCTTGTTTCAAACATTCATCTAGTATTGCATCACTAATCTGATCACATACTTTATCAGGATGTCCTCTGAATACAATTTCATTGCTATATAATTTCATTATTATTACCTCCATATTTTTTATATTAAGCCTCTTCTACTTTTCCAAATAATTCTATGCTTTTCTCTACATCTAATTTTCTTACAATCCTCTTTGCCTCTTCTTCTGTTATCGCTTCTATATATTCTTTTTTATACCCATAGTAAACACTATTGTTTTCTTTGTTTGGTTGTTTTATATGTATAAAATAATTTCCTTTTTTGGTCTTGTACATATCAACATCTCTCCAACAGTTTTGTTTGTATTCTGTTCCTAAAATCCATATTGATTCAGCTACATTTTTTATATAATCAAATATCTTGTCTGCTTTTTCTGTATCATATAATTTATTATCTACAATAGATTTCATTTTTCTATTCCTCCATATATTCTAAAAATTCTAATAACTCTTTATCATTTTCAAAATATGCTAACCTTGTCACTATATCTATTTTTCCTTTTAGAGTATAATCATTCCATTTGTAATTTTCTTTTATTAGTTCCTTTAACTTTTCCGTTTTTATTGTTACATGATGCGTTGTAGTATTTTCATCTATTACTATAAATCCTCCATCAGTTGCTATGTAATATTCGCATCCTCCGATTTTATTATCTAGTTCTATCTTGTATTCATTGTTTATTTTTTCAACTACTACTCCTGTAATTCCATCAAATTCTGGGTGTTTAACTTTAACCCTTTTTCCTATAATATCGATATCATAATAGCAACCTTTGCATCCCATTTTTTCAACTCTGCAATGTTGCCATTCCTTATCATCACATTTCACTTTAGTTTTCCTCCTTCAATATTCTTTAATATATGAACTATTACATCTACAGTCCATCCATCGCCAATTACATCTGCTGCTTGATTTTTAGTTAGCATTTTTGTATATCCAATAGGTAATGTTTGTCCTTGTTCTAATTCTTCAGTTGTGAGAAATCTGCAAAAATCTTCAAATTCAATTAATCCTGCATTCTTCCATCTGTCTTGTCTACATGTTATACAATTGATTTTATTAGCGTGAGTTACATTTGGACAACTTCCTTCTATGCCATTACCCCACATTTTTATTCTCGATGCAGTTTTATTAACTTTGAACTCTTTGCATTTTTCATGTTCTTTACAAATATAATCTTGGAAATCTATATTTTTATCTTGTGGCTCTGTTACATTTGGTATATTAGTCCAATAGTACCTACTTCTATTTTGATAACTTACTAGGTTTGAATTTATCTTTATAGTTTCTACTCCTAGAATATTACTGATAAGTTCTTTGTCTTTATTTTTCATATTTGCAACATTTTCAAGTAAAAAATATTTTGGTTTTAATTGTTTCAATATTCTTACATATTCAAAAAATAAACTGCTTTTCTTTCCATCTAGTCCGTCTTGATTTCCTCTATTGATTACATTTGCAATAGATAAATCCTGGCATGGACTCCCTCCAATTAACAAATCAATTTTATCTATTTTATTTAAATCCAATTTTGTAACATCACCTAATTGAATTGTATTAGGGTAATTGGTTTGTGTACATTTTATTGCTGATGGTTTTATTTCACTTGCATAATATTTTTCTACTTTTATTCCTGCTCTTTCAAGTGCAATTTGACCGCAACTTATTCCATCAAATAAACTTAATACATTCATTTCTATTTCCTTTCTACATAGTTAGTTGTATATTACTTAACATTACTTCTTTTGCTGATTTATAAAAATCCTTTTTTATTTCAAATCCATAACAATTTCTATTCATTTCAGCACACGCCCTTAAAGTTGATGCACTTCCGTGCTACTGGATCTATAACAACATCGCCTTCATCAGTAAATATTTCTATTAGCCTTTTTAATAATCCAACTGGTTTTTGTGTTGGATGTATTTTAGGATATGCTTTTGAATTATCCCTCTTCCATTCAAACCAGTTAAACACCATATGTTTTTTTCCATCAATCCCTATATTGTTAAACTTTGGTAATTTATCTCTATATAATACAACTGCATATTCTGTTGCACCTACCACTTTCATATTTGCTTTTAATACTTGAGCAGAATAATTTTTAATAAAAACTAATGGATAGCTTTTTAATAATCCATGTTTTTTTCCTTCGTCAATAACTCTTTGTATTTGTTCAAAAGCACAGAAAACAACCATTGCTGGTGCTTGTCCTTTTTCTTTCGGCTCTTTTTTTAAATATCTAGTGCAAAAGTCAAAAAAATTATTTATTTTAAAGTCATTATCTGTATCAAAAAAAGACTTCCCTGCTTTATTGCTTTCTCCATTTTTGTTATCTCCATCTACATACCACATTGGATTACTTGCATAAGCATTATTTCCTAAATTATATGGTATATCAGCTATAATTAACTGTGCTTTTGGTATTCCATATCTTTTTGCATTTTCAAAATGATCATTATATAATTCTATTTTTACTCCCATATTGACCTCTTCCTTTCCCTTTATTTATGCAATACTTTTTCCCAAAAATTCATCATATTTTCAATCAATTCTTCTATTCCATCTGCAATAGGTTCTGTAATATCTGTCATAAGTTCTACGAAACCACTTAGAAACCATCCTAAAAAATGCAATATTAAATATATAGGTGTCATTAAAATAACAAAAATTATAAATAAAAATCTTTTCATTTCTTCTTCTCCCTTTGTATTATTGCATAGCCTAGCTCTCGCAATTTATCACAAATTGGCTTGAAAGTTTTATCCTTTATATTCCAACTTTCTCTTTGTATCGTTCCCCAAATAGCTAATTGTTCGCCTTTATTATTGATTATTTTATCTAATATTCTTTGTACTGCTTTTTCTTTTTTTACAATAATTCTCCTATCTGGACAATCTTCATCTTCTTCATAAAATATCTCTATATATAGATTTTGCATTTTTACTATATCTTTCAATTCTATTTCTTTAGGCATTACTTTACCCTCCTTGTATTATCTTTTCTTTTGTTGTATACCAGCTATTATGAATTTTTAAATTGCTGTTTTTTTCTATATAGTCCATCATCCTAAATAGCAAACATTCTTTATCCTTTAAATCATTTATGCTGTTATATGCTTCTAATGGAGGATCTACTCTTTTTCCTTTTGAACTAATCTTAAATATTAATATTGGTTGGAATAATCCGCTTCCTATCATATTTTTAGGATATAGCATTTGTATTAAAATTCTCCACTCCTCTGATGCTACATCATCTATATTTTTATTTACTATTTGCTCTATTATCTTTTCTGTAAATTCATAATAATGGCAATTTGCACTTTCTATTAACTTTTTATCTTCTTCTTTATATTCCATTTCATTCTTTTCCTTTCATTCTAATATTCTTCAATTTTTATGTAGATTCTTGGTGTCTTATCATATTTCTTTTCTATTTCTAATTTAGTAACTTGCGTATCATCTTTGAAAGCAAATTTGTTCATAGCATCTAACACTATTTTTACAATATTATCTGCATCAGGTTTTTTAGTAGGACTTATAATCCCCTGTAGCATTTCCGCTTTTTTCTTTTTACTTGTACTTTTAGGAATTCCAAAGTAGGCTATAATTGTTACTTTTACTCTTGTTTCAATTGGTTTGAAGTATGGATAATCTCTTATGAACCATTGCCTTAAAGAATATTCATAAAGTTTTGTATTTGTTGGCGTATATGCTCTTCCTGTTCGAGTGTTCATTCTAGGTCTTGC
>CANPFO010000067.1 GCA_947573555.1 uncultured Clostridium sp.
TTTATTATACACTCTCTCATAAAATGTGTCCATATATCTATTCTAACACCAATGTTAATTGTAACACTAATAAAAAAACAGCTAGTATTAAATATAAGAAATACACAAGTAAAAAGTGATGAAATTGAAAGTTTATCAATAAATATGCAAGAGGCTAAAACTGTGAATGTAGAACAAAAAGACGGAAAAACGATTGAAACAAGTATAAGAATATATTGTTTAGAAGTAGAAAGGTGGAAAACAGAACAAGCATTAGTGAAAAAAATATCAAAGGAATTAGAAACAGGAAGAATAGTGTATGAATCAAGCGATTTTGGAATAGATAAATTAACATATAAATCAAGTAATGAGAATGTAGCAAAAGTTGATGAAAATGGAAATGTAACAGGAATATCGGAAGGAGAGGCTAGAATAACAGTATCAAATGGAACTTTAACAGACTGGTGTACAGCATTTGTAACAAAAGGAACAATACCAGATATAGAATTTAATATTAATATATCAAATCTTACTACAACTGGATGGACACAAAGTGCTGTAGCAACTGTTGGCAATTTAGATGGATTTTCTGTAGAATATAGTATATCAAAAGAAGGAATAACAGAAGCAGAATCAACAACAAGTAATGTTAATGTATACCAGAAAGAATCTTCAGCTACATATTATGTTTGGGCAAATGCAATAATAGATGGAATAAAGATAAAGAGCAATAATTATGCAAAGATAACAACAGGTCATACTCATAAAGGAAAACCTTCATTAGTAGGAGGATGCTATGGGGGAGAAAAATATGCTACCTGTAGTGTATCAAAAGGGTATGTAGCATATTGGCAAGGAAATTTAAAATATGTTACTAAAGGCACATCATATCAATACCGTTATTGCTTTGAATGTGGGAAAAGATGTAATATTGCAGATGGATTTTATAAACAAGATCCTAACACTGGAATGACATATTATAAGATGTGTTTGGAATGTGGCGGAACCTCTAAAACACTTGGTAATGCTGATTTATGTCCTTCTTGCCACCAAAAAATAGAAAAAATCGAACTTCCTTTAGGAAGCATAGTTGACCGGAATTAAAAGTACACATCCATATAGATATTGGTGGACAAATGGAGATGCATTAACATTAAAGCATTTAAAAACGTATCAGTGTATATGTGGAAAAAAAGAACAAAATTCTTCATATATATTAATTAATTTTTAGTATTAGTATGTGGTTTAGCATGCAAAAACATCGCAATTTACTTTAAATATGCGATGTTTTTTGATAAAAAAGAGCAAGAAAATAAAAAGGAGAAGAAAAATGAAAAAAGAAATAAAGAAAAAATTACAAGAACTATCAGACACAAAATACAAAGAATTTCACAGTTCATTATGTCCAGGAACAGAAAATATAATAGGAGTAAGAGTACCAATATTAAGAAATTACGCAAAAGAATTATTTTCTGTGCAGAATTGGAAAGAGACAATAAAACAAATAGATAACCAATATTATGAAGAAATAATGTTACAAGGAATGTTAATAGGACAAGCAAAAAAAGAAAATATAGAAATAGTTTTAAAATATATAGAAGAATATTTGCCTAAGATAGATAATTGGGCTATTTGCGATGTATTTTGTGCAGGATTAAAAATAACACAAAAATATAAAGAGGAGATGTGGAATTTTATTCAAAAACATTTAAAATCAGATAAGGAATTTGAAATAAGATTTGCAATTGTAATGATTTTAGATTATTACATAGAAGAAGAATATATAAAGAAAGATTTAGAAATACTTGATAAAATAACACATGAAGGTTACTATGTTAAGATGGCCATTGCTTGGGCAATTTCTGTATGCTTGATAAAATTTTATGACGAAACTATTAAATATCTTCAAGATTGTAATTTAGATAATTGGACATACAATAAAGCTATTCAAAAAGCACTAGAGTCATACAGAATTACTAATGAACAAAAGGAATTTTTAAGAAAAATGAAAAAAGTATAAATTTAAGTTTCAGCATTTTTTGAAATGTTATATTTGCAGTATAATCCTAATAGCATAAAATGTATATGGTAATTTGTTCATTCCGCTCAAAAAGAAGTTGTACTATAAGAAGTTACGCCTCTTTCACTCAGGCTAAAAAGTTATATCTGTTCCTTTTAAATTGAGCAACGAATGTGACCTAGAACTTCTAAGTAATGTAGGAAGCTGAGTTGTAAAATGAAAAAGGAACAGATATAACTTTTTTCCGTGAACATTCCTCAACTTCTTATATAACAACTTCTATTTTTCGTTCCAATCAATCATTACCATATATATTTTATGCTATTAGGATTATACTGCAAATATAACATTTCAAAAAATGCTGAAACTTAAAAGTATAAATACTTGTATTTTGTTATAATATGTGATAAAGTATATACAAAAATGAGAGGAAATAAAAATGGAAAAAATAAGAGAAACAAGAAAAGAAAAAAAGAAAAAAATAATAATTAAAGTACTTATAGCAATCATAGTAACTATAATACTATTTTTAATAGCATACAAAGCAAATGACTACATAATTTTAGGAAAAAACAAAACAACTAACTTAGTAATAAACAACAAAAATGTAACCTTAAACTTAAGAAAAGACATAATAATAGAAAATGATGATATATACATATCAAAGCAAGATTTAGGAAACTTTTTTGACAAATATATATATGAAGACAAAAAAAACAACCAAATAGTTACAACATACAATAATAAAATAGCAACAATAAGCTTAGAAGAAAATGAAATGACTATTAATGGAGCTAAAAAAGAAACATATTCTCACGCAAAAGAAATAAGCAATACAATATATATACCAATAAAAGAACTTAAAGATGTATATGGAATAGAAACAAAATATATTGAAGAATCAAAAGTATTAACAATAGATTCAACATCAAGAGAACAAAGAAAAGCAATAATAACAAAAAATGTAGCTGTAAAATCAACAACTAAATTTATATCAAAAACAGTTGATAGAGTAGATAAAGGAAGCTATGTTATAGTAATATCTGATGATAAAGGATATGCAAAAATAAGAACAGAAAATGGAAAAGTAGGATATGTAAAATCAAACAAAATAGCAAACTTAGTTGTTGTAAGAGAAGAAATAAAAGAAGAAAAACAAATAGAAGGCAAAGTAAATCTAGTATGGGATTATTTTTCAACAGTAGCAAATGCACCAGATAGAAATGGGGAAAAAATGGATGGAGTAAATGTAGTATCACCAGCATTTTTCTATCTAGATTCTAATGGAACGCTACAAAATAATATTGGAACAAAAGGGAAAGCATATATTGAATGGGCACATAACAATGGATATAAAGTTTGGCCTATGGTTCAAAATGCTGGAGATGGAATGTTACAAGTAACATCAGAAATAATGAATGATTATAATAAAAGACAAGAATTAATAAATCAGATAACAAAAGCGTGTGTAACATATAATTTAGATGGAATTAATGTAGACTTTGAAAATATGAAACAAGAAGATAAAGACATGTATTCTAGATTTATTATAGAATTAACACCAAGAATTAAAGATATGGGATTAGTTGTTTCAGTAGATGTAACAGCGCCAGATGGGTCAGAAACATGGTCATTGTGTTTTGATAGACATGTAATAGGAGATGTAGCAGATTATATAGTATTTATGGCGTACGATCAATATGGAGCATCAAGTAATAAAGCAGGAACAACAGCAGGATATAATTGGGTAGAATTAAGCTTAAAGAAATTTCTTAATACAGAAGAAATAGATAGTGATAAGATAATTTTGGCAATTCCACTATATACAAGACTATGGACCGAAAATAGTTCGGGAGAAATAATAAAAAGAAGTTCAGTATCAATTAAAAACATAGAAAAAGTAATACCAAACAATATAGAAAAGAAATGGAATGAAGATTTAAAACAATACTATGTAGAATATAAAGAAGGTACAAACACTAAAAAAATGTGGATAGAAGATGAAAAATCATTGAAAGAAAAGATTGGACTAGTAAATACATATAAACTTGGTGGTGTTGCTTCTTGGGTAAAAGATATGGAAACTGAAAACTTTTGGACATTTTTAGCCGAAACGCTTGACTTTTAAGTGTTTTCAAATATATAATTACTAAAAAAGCAGTTGGGGGTATTTTGGCATATGCAAAATGAGAGTGTATACTATACAACAGAAAAATATGGCAATTTAACAGATGAACAAATAATATCTCAAATAAAAGAGGGGAACGATGAAGCACTATCATATATATTAGAAAAATATAAAGATTTAGTGAACTCAAAAGTTGGAAAATATTTTATAATCGGGGCAGAAAAGGAAGATATTATACAAGAAGGAATGATAGGTTTATATAAAGCAATAAAATGTTTTGATGATTCTAAGGAAAACACATTTAAAACATTTGCTAATATTTGTGTGGAAAGACAACTAATAACAGCAATAAAAAGTTCAAATCGTCAAAAGCATCAACCACTTAATACATATTTATCTTTAAATACAGCTGCTTATGATAATGATGAAGATGGAGCAGAACTTATAGAAACATTTGAAGTAGATGCAATTGAAGATCCATTAGACACAATTATGAAAAAAGAATATTTTAATGAAATACAAAATACAATTCACAAATCTTTAAGCAAATTTGAAGAAAATGTATTAGAAAGATATATGCAAGGTGAAAGCTATGAGGTTATAGCTCGTAAGCTAGATACACCAGTAAAATCGATAGATAATGCAATACAAAGAATAAGGAAAAAGGCTATAAAAAATAGTATCAAATTATTATAATTGATACTATTTTACATATGCTTGCATAGCTCAGTTGGTAGAGTACTGCCTTGGTAAGGCAGAGGTCACGGGTTCGATCCCCGTTGTAAGCTCCAATTTATAGCAACTTACGAACTATAAAGTTTGTAGGTTGTTTTTTCATATCTATAATTAAAATGTTCTCTTTCCAGAAAGGAGGACATTTTTTATGTTTGAGTTTGAAGTAATACAAGAACTAAAGCCAAATGATGAAATACTAGAAATTATTAAAAGCTATGAGTATACAGTTAAAAATGGCAAAATTAAGCATTTAAAGGCTACTAATTTACAATTTATTGAACCAACTGAATATTTAATTACATATCCTACTACTCTTACTATATTTGAATATAAAGTAAATGAAATAGTTAATAAGAACTTTTACATCAAAGAACATCATCAAAAGTATAATATCAAAGAAATTAAGCAAATTCTCATAAAACTAAAAAGTTAATCTTACATTTTGAAAATTTGATTAACAAAACCTTAAAAAATTCACAGGAGATATAGGAGGGAATATTTTATGAGATGTGGAGTTTATGTAAGAGTGTCAACAGATGATCAAAGAGATAATGGCTATTCTATTGATTCACAGTTACGAATGATAAAAGAATATTGTGAAAAGAATAATTACGATATTGTAGATGTATACAATGATGCAGGACATTCTGGAAAAGATTTAATGCGACCAGAAATGCAAAGACTTTTAAAAGATATTAAATCACATAAAATTGAAGTAATAGTTGCCATAAAAGTAGATAGATTAACTAGAAATAACTATGATGGCTTTTGGCTACTCAATTATTGTGAAGAACACGATGTTAAAATTGAACTGATACTTGAGCCTTATGATGTATCTACTGCTAATGGTGAAATGATATTTGGAATGAATTTAGTATTTGGTCAACGAGAAAGAAAAGAAATTGGAGCAAGAACAAAAAGAGCTATGGAAGAAATGGCATTAGAAAAAATACATCCAGCAAAAGCACCTTATGGCTATATTAGAAATGTAGAAACAGGTCATTTAGAAGTAGAACCTATTGAAGCACAAGTAGTTAAAGAAGTATTTGAACTATGTAAGCAAGG
>CANPFO010000068.1 GCA_947573555.1 uncultured Clostridium sp.
GGAGTGTCACTTAGTCCCTATTTGGAGGGATTTTAAGGAACGTCCCCTTATCCCGATTCATACTAACATTTTATCTTTTTTTGTCATATTATGAAGTAGGAGGGAATATTATGTTAAATTCATTTTTATTAGCATTTTCTAGTAGTATAGATTCTCTTGGAATTGGAATTACTTATGGACTTAAAAAGACTAAAATATCTGTAATTCGGAAATATTATATTATTTATAATTTCTATTTCGATAACATATCTTTCAACTTTTATAGGTACATTTTTTAAATTTATATTTCCAATACCATTAGAGAAATTGATAAGTAGCCTAATTTTAGTTTTTATTGGTATTTTTATATATAGAAAGTCTTTAAAAGAAAATAGTAAAGATTCAAATATATTTAATAATCCTATATCTTCTGATTTAGATAAGTCAAAAACTATAGACCCTAAAGAAGCTATTTTCTTAGCTATTGCTCTTTCTCTTGATAGTTTGTGTATAGGTATTGGTGCAAGTATTAGTAACATAGATTTAAGCTTGTTTCCTATATTAGTTAGTACTTTTCAGATATTATTTTTGTCTATTGGAACTTATTTAGGAGCTCATATTAACAAGCTTTGTAAATTGCCTCAAAATATTTGGGGGTTAATATCAGGAGCTTTACTTTTTTTTATTGGTTTTTTGAAATTTTTTTTATAAAATTTTAGGTTAAAAAAAATATAAGAAACCCTAGTTACATTTTATTACTTAATTTCATTTTGTTTAGCTAATGAATTCAAGTAATAGAATGTAATAGAGTTTCTAATTTTTCTCCTTTCATATTCGAAGTCTCTTTCAAAACTTATGTTTTAAGGAATTTCTCAGTAAATCCACCATAATAAAACATTATATCTCTATTTTTTCTCCTTCTATTATCAAATAATAGTCTTTTGGAACATTTTCTATAATAGCTGTTTTAGAATAACAAGTTAATTCTCCTATTCTTTTTTCTATTTCCAACATAAATTCTGAATTAATAGAGTCACTAATATCAAGAGTTTCTTCTAATACATCTGTATATTCAACACACACCACCATAATATTTAATTGCTCAATTCTATTTATAATTATATCTATTCCTTTAGGAGTATTCTTTATTTTAACATTTATTTCATTTGATAATATTATTTTCCATTTTCCATCTTTTTTTATAAAATGTGCATAATGCTTCCTGAATCCTGTTTTAATACTATACTTAACAAATGAATACTCATTTTTCTCGACTATTTGTATTATTTGATTCTCATCGCAACTGTAATTATAATAAAAAGCTTCTTCTATGGTATTAAATCCTATGTGCATATTTTTTAAATTTATATTACTTTCTTCTAACTTTTTTAACCACATTTCTAGTGCTACTCCTGCTGAAAATCCTATTATTCCTGAATCTCCACTACTTGAAATTTCCTTTAACGTATTTATTGCTCTCTCTATGTTATAATTGTGCCTGAGAGAATCAACAGCTGCACAAGAAGATATTTCTAAATTAGCATTTTTCATAAGCTCATTTAATACATCTTTATAATATTCTTCATTTTGGTATTTTTCATTTAATTTATTCAATTTTTTCGAATATTTATTATTAGTTTTATAATCATCTCTTAACATTGCATTTTGCATTTGTATAATATAATTTATATATTGTTCTCCAAAAATTTCTTTACTCAGTCTCAATTATATTCCTCCAAACATTTTTATTATACCTATATTAGTGTTGCTTGTTATGTTATTTCCATTTGCGTTTTTTATGCTTAGGATATTTCCCCAGCTGTCATATTCATAACTTACTACTTGTTTTAAGTTGCTGTCTAGTATTCCTATTACGTCGTTTTGTCCATTTTTTATGTAATAATATTGTGTGTCATTGTATTTTAGGCCTATTATATTTCCTATTTCGTCATATGTGTAGTATGTTATATTGTTTCCTGTTTTTTCGTATATTACTTTTGTTCCGTCTAGATAGTAGTTTGTTGCTTCTCCATTTACTGTTTTTTGGGTTCTTATTCCACTTTCATTATATTTATATGTTACTGTTTGGCTTGTACTGCTGTTGCTTATTCCTGCTAGTTATCTTCCATTTTGCCATGTGTATGCATTTCCATTATATATTTTTACTTCATCATATACTTATTTTTTTGTAAATCTTTTGTAATGTTAATTAGTACTTATTATATTTTTCATTTAATTTTCTATATTCCTCTAAATATAAGTTTTTCTTTCTATTTCTAGGCTCAATACGAAATATAAGAAACTCTAATTCCATTTTATGGCTCCCTTCCATTTCGCTTCGCTCATGAACTCTTTCCATAAAATGTAATAGAGTTTCTAATTTTTCTCCTTTCACATTCGAAGTATCTTTCAAAACTTATATTTTAAGGAATTTCAACTTAAATTTATAATAAATAATTCAAAATTCTATAAATCTGTTTTATTATTCTTAGTATTCTACATAATCTATTGGTGGTTTTAATTCCAAGTTGGTAAGGTCAAATTTTTGCACATTTAATAAAAATTCTTCATATGAAAATGGTCCATATATTATTTTCATTTCTGTATCTAAAATCCAATAATTTACAATTGATTCATCTGGAATCTCGTATGTTTTATCTAGGCTCTCTTTTTTCATTCCATATTGCTTTGCAATAACATATCTATTATTCCAAGCAACTTCTACAATTTTTTCTGGAATTATTTCTGTTTTGCTACTATATCCATCATTCGGAGCTATATATATTACATCTGCCGAATTTCTATGAAGGGTATAGCTTCCATTCCCTACATTATATTCATAATCAAATTTTCCAGGACTAACATTTTCGATAATCCATATATTTCCAGTTATTCCAATAATTACTATTAATATAACTAGTACTATTCCTATTATTCTTCTCATTATTTCTCTCCCTATTTTTAATCATCATTATATATAAAAGAAAATGTAACATCCCAATCATAAATTGTTAATGCTGCAATTCTTTGCAGAATATATCCAAAATTATTTGCAATACTTCCAAAACTATCCATTTTCCTCCACTGGTCAAAATTATATCTATCTGAAATGTTCATAGTAATATTCCAAGTATTATTTGAAATTTTAGTTCCTGATGTTATTGTATTAGCCTTTCCAATTGCTAAATATAAATCTCCTGAGGTAAAATTTATAGAACCTGTTTTGTTTTCAAAATTCTTTCCTTGACTATTTTTTATCTCATTTTTTACCACTGATTTTACTTCCACTGAGTCTTTAGCTTTATCAGCTAAACTATTTAGTGTATCTTCTGATGGTCTAGTATTTGCAATTGCATTAAAAAACATATCTTCTGCATTATTCCATTTTTTTCTATTTATAACTGCCTGTGTAGCAGTTGATACTATCATTAATATTCCTGTTACGATAAATATCGTTCCTATAGTCAAAGATTTTCCAGTCGCATCAATTCTATTTATAGGATTATTAGCACAATATAAATACATATTATGCCCAACTAAATCAGCTCCTTCATCTAATGTAGTTCCATCAGCATTTATAAACCTACCCCATTCTGGGCTGTAATATCTGCTTTGTAAGTAATATAAGCCTGTCTCTGTATCATATCTGTAGCCTCTATATCTATATGGATTTATTATACCTATATGGGTGTTGCTTGTTATGTTATTTCCATTTGCGTCTTTTATGCTTAGGATATTTCCCCAGCTGTCGTATTCATAACTTACTACTTGTTTTAAGTTGCTGTCTAGTATTCCTATTACGTCGTTTTGTCCATTTTTTATGTAATAATATTGTGTGTCATTGTATTTTAGGCCTATTATATTTCCTATTTCGTCATATGTGTAGTATGTTATATTGTTTCCTGTTTTTTCGTATATTACTTTTGTTCCGTCTAGATAGTAGTTTGTGGCTACTCCATTTACTGTTTTTTGGGTTCTTATTCCACTTTCATTGTATTTATATGTTATTGTTTGATTTGTATTGCTTATTCCTGCTAGTTGTCTTCCATTTTGCCATGTGTATGTGTTTCCATTGTATGTTTTTGCGTTTCCTATTTCGTCATATGTTATTGTTTTTCCATTATAGTTTGTTAGCTGGTCTTTCCAGTTTGTGTTTCCATATCCATATGTTATTGTTTTTGTTGGTGTTGTTGGCAATGTTGATGCTGTTGTATATGGATATTCTTTTTTGGTTATTATGTTTCCTCCTGCGTCATATTCATATGTTATTGTTTTGGTTTGGTTTTTGCTGTTTTCTCTTATTAGTTGGTTTAATGTGTCATAATAGTATTTGTTTGTTTCTGTGTTTCCTTTTTTGATTGTTTCTATGTTTCCTGTTGCATCATATGTGTATGTTATTTCTTCGTTGTTTCCGTTTTTTATTCCGTTTAGCAATATTGTTGTTTTGTTTGCTGTATTTGCTACGTCTGTATATGTATAATTTGTTGTGTATGTATTGTTTCCACTTGTTATTTTTCTTGCTGTTACTCTTGATAACTTGTCCATGGTGTTTGTCCATGTTATGCTATTGTTTAGATTTATGCTTGTTAGTCTATTTGCTTTATCATAATCGTATTGTATTGTGTTTGTTTTATTGCTTAGTGTGTATTTTTTTGTGTTTATATTTTTACTTTATCATATGCTTATTTTTTTTTTAATCTTTTGTAATGTTAATTAATAATTATCATATTTTTTTATTAATTTTCTATATTCCTTTAAATATAAGTTTTTCTTTCTACTTCTCGGCTCAATACGAAATATAAGAAACTCTAATTCCATTTTATGGCTCCCTTCCATTTCGCTTCGCTCATGAACTCTTTCCATAAAATGTAATAGAGTTTCTAATTTTTCTCCTTTTACATTCGAAGTATCTTTCAAAACTTATATTTAAGGACTAATGATTATATAATATTTTTATTTTATCTTTTCGTAATTTCATTGCTTACCTGTTACTATACAATTTTGCTCGTTAAATTACTTCATATTTTCCATTAAGTAATCAATATCTAATTTTATCCCCTCAAAATGGATCTATGTCAAGTTTTTGGACACTTTTTTTGAGAATTTTTTTATATTTT
>CANPFO010000069.1 GCA_947573555.1 uncultured Clostridium sp.
ATATAAAAAAATTCTCAAAAAAAGTGTCCAAAAACTTGACATAGATCCAATTTTAGAAGAGAAACTAGATGATATGAAGATTAAAGTTCCAAGAAAAATACAAGATGAAAATAACGAACAAGTGAAATTAAAAGAAGAATTAAGAAAAGAACTTATCTACGAAATTACAGACTTTATTATGGCAAATAAAAAAGTTCTATTAAGTAAAGTAGCCTAAGTTAAAAGAAAGGAATGAAATAATATGAAGCTACCATTTAAAAAACAAGAGTTTTTAGGGAATATAAGATCTGGAAACAGAAGAGAAAATAATGCACCAAGAAATTTAAACTATTTTGATGTTCACTTAGATAGTTATACGTCTAACTATTCTATTGAACTGTTTAAAGAATTATTTAAAAAGAATCCTACATCCTTAAAAATAAAGCCTGTATTGTATAAAATAACGTATGATATTTATACAAAAGATATAAAATGCCGAGGCGAAAATGGTGTTGCAAGTAGAATTTTAGGAAAACGGGGAAAAGAAAGAGTGCGAATGTAATCAAGAGGAATGTGATTATTGTAAAAATGGTAAATGTACTAGAACAGGTAAAATCTATTTTAGATTATATGGAATTGAAGATAAAGGTATATGGTGTTATTCAACAAAAAGTAAAGGTATTGATAATATTGGTAATTATTTAAAATTAAAACAAGAACAGGGAATAGATATAACAAAAAGATATTTCTTATTAGAACTACATGAAAAGAATGGGCCATCAGGAAAAGTTTATGTTCCAGATATAAGAATAGTTGAAGAAAATGCACCTAAAAATACGAGTAATAAAACAGATAATACGAATGATAATTCAAATAAAACTAAATTATATGAATATATAAGTGGAAATTGGGCTGAATACAATAATCAGAAAATACCAAAGTTAATATTTAAAAATGTTGAGGGAAAAGAAAGTCCGTTATATATATTAAAAAATGCAAATAAAAAAATTTTACATTTAGCACAAGGAACAGTTATTGAAATTACTAAATTTAGTAAGAATAAAGATAATATGATTTTCTTAGAAGATTATAATATTATAAAAGCAGTTGAAAAGAAAAAAGAAAATAAAAAAGCAGTCTAATTTCAGGAGAATTAGGACTGTTTTTTAGTAAAGAAAGGTTTGATATATATGCTTAATTTTTTTATAAATGCAATTTTCCTTACCTATAAAATAATACACCATTTTATAGAAAAATACAAGGGAGATGTGAAAAAAATATTACAAAATTTAGATAAAGAGTTAATGAAATTAGTGTGATGCTATGAAAAATAAATTTAATAAAGGTGAATTAGTTGTTATAAATGGTATTGGAAAAGATACTGGAAAAGAGTATATAAATGTTTTTGGATTTATTGAAGAAAAAGATTACTATTTTGGACAATATAAAGTCAATATTATGTTTGATACTTCAGACTGGTTTCATGAAAAAAGTCTAAAAAGAGTATTTGATAAGGAAAATAAAAAAATACACAAATATAAAGTATGTTTTTCAACTTCAAAAAAAGGGTTAGATTTTATTTTAAAAAAAATGGATAATGTTGAAAATAAAACTATAGATTTATTCAAACAAGCAGATATTTTTCAAAAATATGTTGTAGACAATAAAGAGTATTTTTATATTGTATGGAGTAATACATATTGGCCATATAATAATCCAACAGTAAGAACAATTAATAAATGTTTACCAATACTAAAAAGAGAAAATATAGCCTATCAATTTATATCGATTGGTATAAATGAAAAACAAGATATAAAAATAAATGAATTTACAAAAAATGATAAAAATGTTGATGTTTTTGAACTAGCAGGAATAATGGATAAGGGACAATATGTAGCGACAGAAGAAGGCTCAGCACAAGGAAATATAATAAGTCCAGTATTAGCAAATATCTATATGCACTTTGTATTAGTATTATGGTATAAAGAAATAATCGAAAAGAGAGCAGAAGGCGAGAATTTTCTAGTAGTTTATGCAGATGATTTTATTGCAGGTTTTCAATATCAAAGAGAGGCACAAGCATATTATGAAGCATTAAAGAAAAGAGTGAGTAAATTTGGACTAGAATTAGAAAGTAGTAAAAGTAAAATAATAAAGTTTGGGAAATTTGCAGAACAAAATAGAAAAGCACTAGGACAAGGCAAACCAGAAACTTTCGACTTTCTAGGATTTACATTCTATTGCAGTAGGACAAGACAAGGAAAACCTTGTATCAAAGTTAAGACAAGCAAGAAGAAATTCAAACAGAAAGTAAAAGCGATGAAAGTTTGGTTATATGAAAACAGAGATATAAGAGTAAGAGAACTAATGGAAAAGTTAAGAATTAAACTTTTAGGACATTATCGCTATTATGGAATATCACATAATAGTAATTTCAGTTTATTTGATTAAAAGTGAATGTTATTACGAAGAGCCGTATGCGGGAAAACTGCACGTACGGTTCTGTATAGGGGCTTGTGTCGTGAGGCGCTTGTCTACTAGACTGTCGCTATGATGAGATTATAAAATGAAAGGTTAAATGGGTGGTAAAAATGAGTAAGAATAAGAAAGTGATTATTGGAATTTTAATTGCAGTATTGATTATAGTTATTGGAATAGTTGTTGTATATAAAGTAATTGAAAAAAATGTTACAGATAGAGAAGATTTTAAATTTACAGTTAAAAATATTAGTTCTGACCCTATTGCTACTACAAATAACGAAAAAAATGCACAAAGTTATTCTAAAGTAATAGATAATATTAAACTTGAATTAAATATTCCAAGTGAATGGAAATATGAAGAAATGCCCCAAAATAAAGAAAATGATTTTTATAAATATGCTTTGAAATTTTATAAAAATAGTGAAGAACAATATGCAGTGTTATATTTCTATAATAACCAATTTGGTGTTTGTGGTACAGGAAGAACAGCAGAGAATATACCTTTAGATAATGGAGAACAAGCAACTATTGGGTATTATGATGGAAATAAAAAATGGAGCGACATTTCATTTTATAAAATGAATAAAAATATAGCAGTTTTGAATTATGGATTGATAGACACTGAATCAGATGAAGTAATAGAATTTATAAAAACAATAAATATTACTGAAAATAAAGACAGTGAAATTAACAATAAAGTTACTACAATTTCTATTCAAGAAACAGGTTTAAGTTCAGTAGCACCAGCCAAAGAATACATTTTAAATCAAGAAGAAATATATACAATGTTTAGCATTATAGATAACTTAAAATTTTCTAATGAAACTTGTGATGGACTACCAACATATTTTATTAGATATAATAGTCAAGAAAAAGAAGGCTTTATGACTTATGGAATTGAGGTATTTGAGAGTGCATATCATATCACATCAGATAGTAAAGGCGGAGCAATATTATCTACTGAACAAAAAGAAGAAATAGATAAAATAATAAAAAAGATTGATAATTAGAAATACAACTTACAATAAGTAGGGCAAGTAATTTAGTTGAAAATTACTTGTCCTTTATGATATAATCGAAACACAAGATAGTAATTTATCTTTCACTTTAATATTAAAGATTTTAATATAAGTGTGGTATTATAAAAAAGGAGTGTATTATGAATAAACCGAGTAAAATATTTTTAGTAATCATTATTATATTATTAGTTATTTTAGCAATAATGATAGTTTTGTATTTACATATGAGAAATTCAATAACAAATATTACAAATTCAACTAATATGACTAGGCCAAATTCAAATGTTGTAATTAACAATAATATAGTTTTGAAAAATGATGTATCAAAAGAAAAGGATTATTCGATTGATACTAATAAGGTTAAGATGGAAATTGACGAAAGTACAATAACACCTATAAGTATTTCAATCATAATTATAAACAATAATGAAAATCAATTATTTTATGGAGAGGAATTTAAAATTCAAAAAAATGTAAACGGAAACTGGAAATACATAGACTATGTATCTGATAAGTTGTATTGGAATAGTATAGCTATGATAACAAAGGGAAAAAGTCAAACCACTAGTAAATTAGATATAGAACATTACTATGGGAAGTTAGATAACGGGATTTATAGAGTTGAAAAAAAATGTTAATGGTAATAGTGGAGGAGTAAGTATTTATTCAAATGAATTCGAAATTAAATAGTAGTTACAACTTACAATAAGTAGGGCAGGTAAGTGAGTTGAAAATTACTTGTCCTTTATGGTAGATTTAAATGAAAAGTTTAAGGATAACCAATTGCCTGATACTATTATACTAAGAAAAGTGGGTAAGATGATAGCATTTGAAAAAGACTATATTAATGAGCATACATTCTTGGGTACATTCGATTTTTCATTCAGTAAGCAATTGTTAAAAGCTATAGATAAAAAATTTGAAGAAATTGAGAATAAAATTTAGACAGATTAAGTATCTGCCTTTATTTTTTATATTTAATATTCTATTTTACTTCTAAAGTTTTGAGTAATATATTTCAATTAGTCTATTTTTTAAATCATTTAATTCTTTCAATTCTTTTTGTTGCTTTTTTGAACCAGCTTTTCTTTTGTAGGGTATTATAATTCTACTCATACATATCACCTAAGTGAATTATAATTTGGAAAAATTTAGAAGTCTTGAAAAGCAAATTTAAACAAATTTTAGAAAAAAGAAATAAATTTTCCATTTTTATATTCTGCTAATTTTTTCTTACCAATTTTCTTATAAGAATCAAAACCATCAACATATTCATTTATATCAGGATTTCTTCTTGCAAGAGATGATTTTCTATAATATATTTTATAATATTTTTCTATTAAAGGATCACTTGTTGTAATGAAAAATGTTATTAATGAACAGGCTGAAGAATATATTGCATATACAAAAATAGCGATAAATAATATGCAAAATTCTGCTAATAAGGATATTACTCTTAAAGATTTATTATCTGAAATAGATATTTTACCTAAGATATATACATCTTATGCTGCAAAAGAAAAAGCAAGGAAACTATAAAAAAAGGTTAATAAAAGAAAATGTAAAACTTAT
>CANPFO010000070.1 GCA_947573555.1 uncultured Clostridium sp.
TATTCTATAAATATAATTTTCAAGCCTACAAATTTCTTAATATATGGATTTTAGTATTAAAAAAAGATAGCTTCATAAACTATCTTCTTTACATATATTTTATTATCACCTTACTTTTTATTAAATCATAAAATTTGTTATTCTCTTTAGCTTATAACTTGTCCTAACATATAACAATCTATATTTATCAAAAATATTATAGTAGGTAATTGCTTTTTTTATATTATTCAAAAATTTTAAAGCCCACCTCAATTGTTTTTGATTCTGAATATATTATAAAAACTATTGAATATGCTTTAGATGGGGAACAAATTCAGCCTATATTATTATAGAAACACTATAAACTTGTATAACAAAAAAATTATATATTAATCTTTAAAAGCCATGGCCTAATTATAGTCCCTTGATATGTTTTGGCTAAAAATATTAATATATAATTTTTTATCAGTATTTTCTTTATGACAATTACCTATATTTCTAAGTTGTCTAAAAATTCTTGTACTTCATTTTTTATTCTTTCTTTTGTAGGAACTTTTAAACTATAAATATTATCATTATGAATAAACATGTAATTCTCATACCCTATATCAAATTCGAAATGATACTTAATAGCTTCTATATTCTTTCCTATTTTAACAAATTCATCTTTAACAAGCTTCATTTTTTCAAAACCATTAAAGGATTTACTTGTATAAATCTTTCCATTTTTTTCAATATTTTGACCATTACACAATTTCATTATTTCCTCAAAATTAATAATAATTATATCATTAATTACTCCATCATCATCAACAGTGTCCATTCCATATAAATCAGATAGCCCATATTGTCCATAATTATTATTAATTAACGCCAAACTTTCAAAAGCTTGTTCAAGGTTTAAATTATTTACATTTTTGTCATACGAAAATTGTATATGTTCCTCTTCTATTAAATATTCTCCATATTGAGACTTCATTGGTAATGAACAAGATTCTCCTTTAAGTTTGGTTGAATATGCATGTGATGTAGACCCAAAATAAACATTTTTAGAATCTATATATTTAAAATCAACATCACCTAGTTTTTTATATACGATATTAGAACTTTGATTTATCATTTGCTTTCTTTCTAAGTCTTTCTTTAAATTTATCTGCATTTTTAAATCTAAATTGATACTATTTGTTTCACTATTTTTCTCATAGACATATACATTTACCTTATCTTTTGATTTCAATTTATTAATTTTTATAGATGAAACAATACCTCCTACAATTTGTGGTTCATCATCTTCAATTATTAAATTATTATTTAATTCATCTGTAATTCTTAAAGTATAGTAAAAAGAGGGCTCTGTTGTATAATCATATAAAACATAATAAATTTCTGCATAACTGTCTTCTGAATTGTCATATTCTAAAAGTTGCATTCCTTTATACTCTTCAGCTACTTCTAATCTATCCTCATATAAATAAGATATTTTATTTTTTATTGAATATACTACATTTTCCATTGAATCTAATCTAAAATTACAATATATAACTATTGCAAAAATAATTACCAATAAAATCATAACTGCTATTAAAGATTTATTTAATTTCTTCATAGATATCCTCCATAAATTGTATTATTTTATTATTACGACATATTTCGACGTTTTCGAGAGACAAAATTAACCTGTCCCATTTGTATCATTGTAAAAACTATTATAACTAACATATTTATCAATATTGGTTTCAAACTTTCAAAATTAATAGTTTCCAAGGTTTTTACAATTTCATTATTTTGTATATACCAATATGATGGCAAAATATGTGCTATTTTCAATATACTATCTGGTAACCATTCTACTGGTACAAAAGCACCACACAAAAAGCTGGTTCCAAGTGCTACAACGTTTATTATTCCATTTATAGCATTTTTGTTATTTACTAAAATTGCTATTAAAAATGCTGTACTTAAACAACATATTGAGAATATAAAAGAGTTTATAATCAATATTATTCCATTAATTGAAAACATTATTTTTCCTACTAATATAAAGCTTAATATTACGTAAAATGCCCATAATATAATTGTTAGAATCCCATTTGCTAAAATTAATTGCTTATTATACTTTTTATAGCTCATACTACTTATAATTGTTCTTTTTTTAATTTTTTCTTCATTAAAGCTAGACATTATCATGCATATTACATATACACATCCTGCTAAAATACTATAATTTAAAAAGTTATAATAAAAAGTTGCTTTAGCCAAATTATCTGTGTCTAGCTTAGATGTAACTTGTATTTCTGTCTCTTTTGATAATGTTTCATTTATTTTTATTAATAGTTCTTCTTGATTTTTAGTGTCTTGCACATATATATTTGCTACTTTTATGTAACGAGTAAGCATCATTTCTGCATATGAAGATTTATAGTCTCCTGTACTTTTTATTTCTATTTCAGGGGTTAGCCCTTTTATAAATTTATTGCTATAATTTTCTGGAATATAAATTATGTAATTTACATCTCTATAAAAAAGTGCATCATTTCTTGCTTCTTCTGTGTCTTGTATATTTATAATACTACTGTTTTTTTCTATATAATTAATTAAATTTTGTGATAGCTTTTCGCCTTTATCATTATTTATAATTAATACATCTGGTTTACTTGCAATAAAATTAGTACTGTTATCACTTGTTTTCATATTGAATCCTGCAAATATAATTAATATTACTGTATATAGAATAACTATAAATTTGTATTTGTTTACTACCTTTAAAAAAGTTTTAAATACTGTCATATTTCTGCCTCCTTAAGCTTATAAATGAAATTGTAATCATTATTACAGAAAATATTAATAAACTTATTATATTGAAGTTAAATCTGTCTAATGTATCATAATAATATAATGAATAAAATCCATCTGTTATCATACTTGCTGGGTTTATTTTGTTTAATAATGGTAAGTTTTTATCTATTATATATTTCATTGTAATTCCCATCATTCCAGATAAAAAGCATCCTAGCATTGTTATAGCAATTAATATTCCTGTTTTTGTATTTTCATTTGATTTTAATGTAGTTCCAATTGCAGTTCCCATGCTTAAACCTGCTAGACTTCCTATTACACCTAACAATATGATTAATGGTAGGTTGTTTCCATAGTCTACTTTTAAAGCAAATATTGTATATATAAATAAAATGCCTAGTCCTATTAATGCTATTACATAACTTGCTATTACACTGCTTAATACTATTTTAAGTTTACTTATTGGTGCAACTGATATTCTTTTTCCTTTGCTACTCATATTAGCTAAACTTTGATTTATTGCTGTCATTCCAAATATTCCACCATATAAGCAAGCCATTGCAATTAATGTATAAAATTCTATCATTGTATAGCTTAGATTACTGTTTGATATGTTTTTTAGTCTTACCTTACTGTTTTGTTGTAATTGTTCTATATTAATTGATTTCTTTATTATTTCTTCTGATTGTGCAATTTCTTCAGTTATATATTTAAAAATTGTTTGATTAATTCCTGATGTTGTTACTGTGATTTTAGGATTGTTGTTTTCTATTTTTAAATATCCTATTATTTCTCCTTTAGCTAATAATTCTTTTGCTTGTTCTTCTGTTACATATTTTGTGTCAAAAATTCTATCTTCATTGTTTTCGTCACTTAATTGTTTAAAGGTGTGTTTATATATCTCATTCTTAGCAAATTCTTCATTTTCAATAATTGCTATGTTTATAATATCTAATTTTTCACTATTTTCTATATTAGAAAATGCCATATTAAATAGTGTTCCAAGTATTATTGGAAATGCAAATGTCCAAAATATTAACATTCTATTTTTTAATAGTGTTTTTAATGTGTATTTAAAATTATGAATAAACATTAATCTCTAAGCTCCTTTCCTGTAAGTTCAAGGAACACATCATTTAATGTTGGTCTTTCTGAATATATTTTGTTATATTTAATATTTTGTGTTTTTAAATATTCCATAAGGTTTAAAAGATTATTTTTTCCTTTTTTATATGTAACTAACAATAAATTAGAATCATATTTTACTGAATCTACATTTTCAATTTTTTTGATTTCATCTATATTTTTTTCTTGTAATTCATTTACTTCTACTGTGACTTTTTCTTCGATTTTAGCTAGTTCTTTTAGGCTATCACTTGTTCCTGTTGCTAATATTTTTCCTTTATCTAATATAATAATTCTGTCACATATTATTTCTACTTCTTCCATATAATGTGTTGTATATATTATTGTTGCTCCATTATCTCTTAGTTTTTTAATTCCATCTAATATATTATTTCTGCTTTGTGGGTCTACTGCAACTGTTGGCTCATCTAAAAATATTAATTTTGGTTTGTGTGCTATTCCACAAGCTATATTTAGTCTTCTTAGTAGTCCTCCTGATAGTTGTTTTGGATAAAATTTTCTAAATTCTTCTAATCCTACTAATTCTATCGCTTCTTCTATATATTGTTTTCTTGTTTTTTTATCTTTTATGTATAGTCCACAAAAATATTCTATATTTTCATATACTGTTAATTCTTCAAATACTGCTACATCTTGAAATATTACTCCTATTTTGGCTTTTATGTCATAGCTATTAGGCTTCATTTCTTCACCAAATATTTTTATGCTTCCTTTACCAAAGTTTAATAGTGATAATATGCAGTTTATTGTGGTTGTTTTTCCGCTTCCGTTTGGTCCGAAGTAATCCTAATATTTCTCCTTCACGTACTTCAAATGACAAATTGTCTATTGCTTTCTTTTTCTTATATTCTTTGCTTAAATTTTTAACTTCTATTATATTATTCATTTTTAACCTCATCTTTCTTATGTATGTTAGTATATCACTAATTATTATTTTTTTTAGTTATCATACCTTTGATGCAAAATTTTAAATAGCTTTTTCCATTCTTCTGGATGATTAACAATATCTTTATCTTTGTTATTTTGGATCTATGTCAAGTTTTTGGACACTTTTTTTGAGAATTTTTTTATAT
>CANPFO010000071.1 GCA_947573555.1 uncultured Clostridium sp.
CCATCTCTTTTTTTGTTAAGGCCTACCCCCAGCAATCACACATTTTTTGGAAATCTTTTAATTAGTTACTTTTTTCATCAGACTTTTTCTGAATTCAATTGGGTCATACCAAAAGCATCCTATACATCCGTTTTCGTCACCATTGTGTAATTCATTTCCCTTATAATATGAAATTGGATAACAAATAAATACGGTTTTGTCCCTTCTTTAAATATAGGCTTATCCATATACTTTATTCCTTTCAAATTTTATTTCATTATTTTTTATTTCAAATTCTATGAATTTTATATTACTAATATCTATATGCTCTAAACTTTCATATCTGAATCTCTCATTTAGTTCTTTGTGTAGTTTTTCATCTTTCATTATTGTATTTTTTCGTGCTTTTTCTGAAATCTTTTTGCATATAATTACTGGACATAATATAACTTTTTTATTATATGTTGGTACAATGTAGTCCTTCATCCATTCTATGTATTTATTTATTTGATTTTCTATAAATTGGTTTTTATATAATTCTTCGTCTTTTAACTCACATAAATGAATATATACTTCTTTTTCATTTTCTTGAATAAATACTGCGTCTATACTTTGCATTCCTACTCCACAAGACACTTCATTTCCTATCCAGTTTATATCTATTTCATCCACAAATATATCTTTAATCTCTTTATAATTTTGCATTATATATGCTTGTAAATGTGGCTCGCATGATTGTCCTTTATTTACTTTGTACATTAATCTTTCTTTTATATCTAGGCTCTCTTTTTTTCCTATATAAGTATCTATTTTTTTTGCATCAATTATTATGTTGTTTAATTTATCGTATTCAAATGCCTCTCCATAAATTTGATTATTATTGTTTTTTTCTCTTATTTTTTTCATTATTTTTTCATATTCATAATTAGTTATCATCGTGCATCCACGATTTCCCTTTAATTTTCTATATATTAAACTCCAGCATAATTCACTTGGATGTTTTATTCCTTTTAATGAGTCTAAACATTCTCTTTCTGTAATTCCTTTCGAATAGACTTCCCCTTCTTTTATTTCTACTCTAAATGGTAACTTTTTGTCTAGTTCTTCGCCTAGATATGTTCCATCACAAAGAAATGGTGTTTTCTTTATTTTAAAACTCCCGAAAAATCCTCCTTCTTTTCCATTGTTTTGTTGAAGATAAAATATAATATCATCATCTTCTTGTACTCTTGAAATATCTGCTATCATAGACGTTAATATTCTTTCACATTCAATTTTTTCCTCGTTTCTGAGAAAATTGCAGTTGAACTCCTTTGCTCCAGTTCCTGCAAACATATATTTCAAATGTATATTAAATGTATTTTCATTTACAATAAATACATGGGCCATTTTTATTTCTCCTTTTTAAGTATCTTTTTAAAATATATCATCAATCGTTGTTTTACTATTAGCATTTAATATTTTATTAATATTTGTATATACTCTTGATTGTGGTGCTTTATTAGGATTTTTTGGATTTAATGGGATAGGTTGCTTTAATTTTTTCGCTTTATCTTTAAAATATATTATATATTTTCCAGTATCTTTATATAATTGAATATCTTTAATTTCTGCATAGTATGTTATTGCTTTTATAGGTCTTTTTTGATAAACTGCTATATATTTTAATGATTCAATTCTATTTATTCCTATGCCTATAGCATACCATCTACTATTTTCTATAAATTCACTTTGGAATCCATCTTCATAAGCTGGTACTATTATTGTATCTAGTTCTTCACCATTTTCTATGTCTTCCATTATTTCTTCTTGTTCGTTAAACTTATCAAATATATATATTTCATCATTATCATTACTTATATATCTTTTTAATTCTATGATTTCTATATCAAATCCAAATCCGTTTTTTAATTCATATAGTCTCTCATTTGCATCATCTATTACTATAATAACACCTAACTTTTCATTTAAAATTAAACTAGTTATCATATCATCAATATTTCTATATGATGTTTTCTTCATATAATTGTCGATTGATATTTTTTTGTTTTCAAGATAACTTATTATTTCTTCTTTTATCTTTATAAATGAATCTTTGTAGTTTAAAAAGAAATTCATTATTTGAGGTGCTATATGATTCTTTATACTATGGTTTCTAACTTCATTTTCAACTAAATATAGTCTAGGAGTGCTTTCTATGGTAAAATCTAATAAATATCCATCAGGAATTGTTCCTTCTCTTTTTTTATTGGATTTTAATAGCGTTTTTATATCAATATAAATTGTTTTCTCTCCAAATATACTTTTTGCATTTTTTACTACAGTTTTTTCAAATAAAGTTTCATTATCTTCAAAACTATATTCCTTATATTCTTTATTATCCTGCTTTATATATTTCATTTTGTTCTCCTATTCTTAGTAGCTTATAATATTGTTTATCTTTGTTATAGCTTCTTTTAGCCTTATTATATCTTGTATCTTTCTATGTCTACTATATATTTTTCTACTTTAATTCCTTCTGCTAATAGTCTTTGCTTTTGAACTTCTATACCACCATCTCAAAGTTTTCTGATAGTTATCCTTTATTATTTACAACTTTATAACATGGATATTTTATTGGGTCTGGATTTTTTTTACTCTTGTTTTTTGTTAATTCGTAACTTTGATCTATTAATTCATATATTAACTTTTCGTCAATATCTTTATTAATAATAACTGTATTCCAATGTTCTTTGTTCATATGATATGCAGGTATTATGTAGTTATAAGATTTTCTCAATAATTCTGAATAATCTGGAGCTGTTTTTAAATTTAGATATTCTTCATCTTTTACATTCATTATTAGAGCAAACCATTTTTTATTTTCTTCGTGCCTAAAGATTGCTGCATCTGGTGTGTCTTCCCATAAATATTCAGGACTTACATTATATTTTTCTTTTATATATCTAAATATTTCTTCTCTTTTTGCCATTTTTCTGTTCCTATTCTATAATTTCTTTCCACTCTTCTTCTTTAAATCCTATAAATATGCGATTTTTTGATATTAGTATTGGCCTTTTTATTAGCATTCCATCACTTGCCAATATCTCTATTTTTTCTTCATTTTTCATTTTTGCCAATTTTTCTTTTAAATTTAGCGCTTTGTATTTTAATCCACTTGTATTAAACCACTTTTTTATGTCTTGCTTACTTTCTTTTATCCATTTACTTAATTCTTCAATTGTAGGTGTTTCTTCTATGATATTCCTATCTATATATTCTATATTTTTTGCTTCTAGCCATTTTTTTGCTTTTTTACATGTTGAGCATTTTGGATATTCTATTAATATTGTTTTCATTTTTTACCTTCTTTTTTATTTTTTGTTGTTTTTTGTCTAGTTTTTCACAATTATATCACATCTTGTGGATTTTTTAAATACTAATTTGTTAAAATTTGGAAATCCATTATAAATTAGCCTGGCTACTAACTAGAATAGGACAATAGCAGCTTCATTATGTAGCTTACTATTGTCCTTTTTGTGATATTTTTAAATAAATTCTCCCTTTTTGTATTCAATATTATTTTCCTTAAGATATTTCTCTATTTCTCCTATTTTACAATCTTTAATATCTTGATATATTTTTTTACAATTTAATTGCTTGTTAATAATAGAATCTATAATTATTCCTATATTTTTATTTTTTTGTTCTCCTCTAATTATAAATTCAATTAAATTATTATCTACTTTTAAAATTTCAATATTTACTTTATCTTCTAATGATTCAACCATACTTTCCTCCTTAGACTAATTGCCTAGAACATCCCAAGCTGTTAACATTCCTAAAATATTTTCTTCTTTTCTTCCATTTTCTGTTATATATACACAACCTACTCTTTTATGACTTGAAAAATAATTTTTAAATAAATCTTCAACATCATAAATATTTTTTCTTCTAGAAATAAATTCAAAACTCTCCATAGAATGATTATCAATTTTCAAAGATTCTTTTATAGAAGAAAAGCTTGTTTTTTCATCTATAAGTATACCTGTTTCCAACCTTACTATATCTAGCAGTGTATTTTCACTAAATATGCCTACTAATTTGTTTTCTTCAAAAATAGGAACATGAGTAAATAATTTTTGTGACATAATTTTAATTGTTTCATATACACTATCATCAATATTTCGGCAATACATATTTTGTCTTTTTATACACATTTTAGTGTTATATATGATAGGTGGATTTTTAATTTCATTTATAATATTTTCTAATCTAATATTAATTTCAGGATTGGGATATACTACATATTTATTCTTATCTACATTTTTATGAGAATTTAAATTTCTTACATCTCTTATAAAATCTAATTCTTCTTTATACTTTTTTACAACACTATTCTTTTCACTTAATACTTTTATTAAGTATCCAATATTTTTTTCATCAGTAAAAATCCCATTTTTTTTGCATTCATTTTTTATGGCTTCTTCCAATTCTTTAAATAAATTAATTAATTTATCTCCTTCTTCAATAAAGTCAATGCTATTCTCCATATATTTCCTCCTCATTTAAATTCACTTTATTTCTAGAATACCATTTTCTTTACTCTAAAATTTTGCTAAAAACAAAGTTTCATATTCTTTTATATTCCTGCTAAATTTAATTTCAGAAGCTGGAATTATTATGTATTTCCATTCTTTCTTATTATTTTCCAAATTATATTGAGTAGCATTTTCGCAATATTTTATTCCTGCTTTTTTCTTTTCTTTAACTTCATTAGTAGCTATATCTGCAATTTGTTTCATTTCCTTTATATACGGCTTCTTTTCTTTTAAGAACTACTCCAATATGTATATCTGCAATATCTTCTAGCTTCATATAAGCCCCCTCTTATTTGTTCTAAATATTTTATAACACAATTTTAGTCGTTCGTCAAGTTTTAACCACTGGACCATTGCATAAACTTTTTGTGGGAAACACCACTTCTGATATTTACCCATACATTA
>CANPFO010000072.1 GCA_947573555.1 uncultured Clostridium sp.
CTATAATAAATTCTTTTTTCAAAAAATATAGATTAGTCATTAAAACTAATCTATATTTTGTAATTTATTTAATGTCGTTTTGCTTTAAAGGTACATATACTTGAGACATAATCTTTATTTTTGGTCTATCTGCATTTACTACTTGTTTATCTAATATTTCTCTCATCAAAGCCATACAAAATTTCATACCTACTTCTTCAGAGATTAAATCTTTTAAATAAATATCATTATCCTCATATTTTTCTGGAAAATTAACAGAAAAATATGTCATCTTCTTTTTTTCTTCTTCCCATATTCTATAATTGACTTTACTTTCGCCATCAATTTTTATATTAATACACTTATTTAAAAATTTATCAATTTGTCCAACTTTACTCCAAGTAGCTAAGTTCTTATTTATATATACTTCATTCCAAGTATTAAAAATTGGAAAATGTAATAACAAATTTCTTATAAAGCTAAATACATCATCTGCAATAATACCTTCTAAAGGAGGCCTTCCGCCTTGTTTCATCCATTCAATATAATATTTTATTGGCTCATAACTTAATAACTCTTTATATACAGAAAAAGCTTCTCTTAATTTTAAAAAGCGTATATTTTCATTTTCTCTTATAAAATTATCATCAACTATTTCATCATATAAATCATAAAATCTATTATAAAAAAGTGTTAATACTTCAATTTCCTTTTTATTTACTTCTAATTCTTCTATGCTAATCATCTCACTTTCCAATTATTATCTGTCTAATATTTTATAATATGTTATTTAAAACTATCTATTTCTTTTTGTAAATTAGCTAAAAATCTACCAGCGTGAGCACCGTCCATTTGAGTATGGTGGTATTGAAATGAAATTAAAAGATAATATTTAAAAAGTTTCTTTTCATATTTGCCCCATATTATAAATGGATTATTAAAAATTCCACTATTCATTCCAACAGCTCCATCTAGTTCGGTATCTATAATTGCAGATGTACCAATTACCATACTATCAGTTAAATCTCTATCTGTACAAGTTTTAGCTACTTCTCCGTGTATATTTCAAATAATCTTTATTATATTTATCTAAATCACCAGTATATAATATATCACAAGAACTTACTTCGCCATCTTTATTTTTTACAATAGTATTTACAGCAATAGTATCATACTGGATTAGTTTATCTCCTACTGGCAACAAGTAAAATTCTTCAATACTAGAAGCAGATTTACCAATACAATAATCTAGCAACATATTAAATTTCAATTTTTTTCTTTTGCTTGTATTAACTAAAGGTGTTACATCTAATCTTTTAAAAAATGTTACCATTGGATTTGGAGCTTTCATCCATAATTCATAAGCTTTTGCTCTTTTAGTTTGTTGTGGTTTTACTTCTTTCATTCCTTTTTCCTCCATAACTTATAATTTTATAATTAAATACTATATATAAATCCAACTTCTAAATATTCTTTTTCTCCTATTTTTATTGTTCTTTCCTTAACAATTTCTCCACCCATTTTAGTATAAAATTTTTTAGATGGCTCATTATCTTTTAAACACCATAATATCATTTTTGTTTTATTTTTGCTTTTAAACTCATTTTTAACAAATTGAAATAGTCTTGTTCCTATACCATTATATTTTAAGTTTGGCTTAACATATAGTGCTAATAATTCACAATCTATATTTGATATATTGGGTGTAAATTTATTACTATCGATATATCTGCAAAATCCAACTATTTGACTATTTAATTCTGCAACTATAAAGCCATTTTGTTTATAATCATTTTTTCTTTTTTCAATTCTTTCATTTCTGTTCATTGAATTTAAAATATTATTATCAACTATTCCTTTATATGCTGATTTCCAACCATCTATTTGAATATCTACAACACTTGGAATATCTTTTTCTTCAATATTTCTAACTATAAGATTTTCCATAATTTATCACTCTTTCAAATTATAATTTATTTAATTAAATTTAATATTTTTTCCACATCTTTAAAAATCAAACTTTGCATACTATCTTCATATTTTAAATAATTTACTTTTAATAATCTTTCTTTTATTACTGGTATAAGTTCTTTTTTATATTTAATTATATTCTCCAAAGATTTTATACATTGTCTTGCAGTAATTGGCTTTTCATCTTCAATATGCTCTAAAATTTTATTTATTATTGAATTTATTTTGTTATCAATATCCCATTTAGCATTGCTTGAAATTAAAACAATACCTCTCGTTCTTATATATGAGTTTTTATTATCTAACATTTCTACAAATTTATCAAAATATTCATATACTTCATTACTTGTATAAGATATTTTCTCTAATTCTTTTAAACAACTATACGCTACTTTATTATCTAAATCATATAAATTTTCTATTAAATCTTCCATACTATATCTCGCTTTCAAAACACTAATTCTATCAATTGGTATTTATTTTTAATAATTATATATTATTAAACTTTGTAATTATAATTTGTTGAATTTTTTTGATTTCCAAAAGTACAGGCTTATTACTTAAAATATCATTATACATTTTTATCTGTTCTGTAAACTTTATAACATTTTCATCTAACTTGTTAAAGTAATAATTGGGAGCTGGTATTGCTAATGGAAAGTGTATTGGAAACGAAATTCCACCTTTTTTGTATTTTTGAAAACTAACTAATGATACACTATGTTTTTGTGCATTATATGCTCCTCTAAATGCTTGTTCATACTTATACTCATTTTCAGAATATTTTATACCAGCAGTTTTTAATCTATCTAAGCAACTACCTATCCATAATAAAGTTGTTCCCAAATTTGTATATATATCTTTACAATTTTGATTATTACTTGTTATCGAAGTATTTATAACTTGTTCTAATTCATTTACAGTTTTTTCTAAACTATAAATAACTTCATTTTTATCTGCTACCATATTAATTTCCTTCTATTCTAAATTATATATTAATATATCTTTGGAAAATAATCTTTTCCTAATTGCCAAATATATCTATCAATATCCTTTAAATTATATTCATCAATATTATAAAACCTTTTAAAATCAATTAAAGTATTTTTAAATATCTTATAATCTTTTAAATCTTCTTTTTTAAAGTTTGAAAACTTGTCTTTCTTTTGAAAGTACATAAGTACTTTTTCAACATAACTATCATAAATTGGAAAAACTTTTGGAAAATGGTGGCTACAATATTTTGTTGCAAATGAATAAAAATTTTTAGGTTTTCCATTTATATTTATATGTGATATGTCATTAACTACAGTTTCATCTCCACTTTTTAATCTAGTATCAATATCTAAATTTAATATATGTTTTGCTACTGTAAAAATCGAAAAAATATTAGTACTGTAAAAATCATTTAACGCACTAGCTTTAATTAAAATATCATTTATGTCTGTATTGTTTGGATACGTATAAAAAAACAATTTATCTAAAGCACTTTCTTGTAATACATAACTTTCTTGGTTGTCCCATTTTTTAAAATATCTTTCTACTTCACTTTTTGATAGTTTTGGAATCTCTATCATATTTATTTCTCCTTATGTTGCTTTTTTATTTAATAATTTATTACTTCATTAAACTATCTAAATCAATATTAGCAGGAACATTATTTTCTATTGCTTGATATTTAAAGCCCATTACATTTTCATATTTTTCTTTTCCTTTATAATCACGATAAAATACTAAGATTTCAATATTTATATCATTTTCATAAAAATAACATAATATCTTGTTTTGGTTTGGGAATAAACTAAATTTTGATATTACAACACTATTACCTAAAATTATTCCTCGTGCAATGTTCTCTTTACTTAAATTTCTCAAATTGTAAAATCTTAAATTTGATAAAATATTAACAAATTTTGAAAAAACATTAAAATCTTCATCTGATATTGTAAATATGTTTTCTTTATTTGCAACTCTTTCATCATATGCTTCCTTCCAAAATTCATAAAAATGAATTTTAGTTTTTGAAAGGCTAATAATAAATGGAATATTTATAAATGCTATCTCTTTTTTATAATCCTTATTACCAGTTTTTATAATAGAATCCCATTCTAAATATTTTTGAAAAAATTTTTCAATTATTTCCATATTTTCTTTGTCCATTTCAAAAATAACACTATTATTTATACAAATATCCAAAAACATATTGTAATTAACTATTTTAAATTGTGTTTTTTCATGTTCAATTTCAATAATATTGTTCCTATTAAATTCTTTTTCCTGCAAATATTCACTAATAAATTTAGTAGAAAAATATGTAACAATGCCAACTATAAATGAATTTCCTACAACTTCTAATAAAGCAATATCTATTACACCAAATCCTTTTGTAAAAAATAATGCACCTATATATGAACAACTGAAATACCCAATAATACATATTAGTATTAAACTCACAATTATTTTAACTCTTTTCATTTTACCACCAACAATTACCTATTTATTTTTATATATTAAAAATATCCAAATATAAAGCATTTTGCTTATTCAATATTTCTTGTTCATTTTCGTTCAATTTTAATTGCTCAAACATCTCATTAGTGAAATCAACATTTTTCTTTGAAAAATAACACTTTCTTAAGCTAGGCTCACATTTTGCATTTGTTCCAAAGTACCCGCCAAGCATTAAACCATCAGTACCATTACAAATATTTATTTCAACAACTGCAACATCAACTCTACTGCTTGTAGGTTTGTAGTTTTCCATTACAGCAAATACAATTTCGTCATTACATATCAAGTAACCAGCTGAGTATATTCTTTTATCGTGATAATCTACAAACTTTGCTTTGCAAAT
>CANPFO010000073.1 GCA_947573555.1 uncultured Clostridium sp.
ATAGTTTGTATTGACAGTATTGTAATAGATATGGATTCCAAAGTTGTGCCTCAATATATGTGTGTTTTTGACTCAATATTGTTTCCAGGTATTTTAGATCAAATTCTAATTTTGAGATCCATTTATTTATTGTTTTATAATCATAAACATTTTGGGAAGTAATGTTTCTATATGTTTTAAATACTGAAATACTGTCACCCAAGGTAAAACTTATATCCTTACTGTAATTAGAATTAATTTCAAGTTGTAATTTATAGGTGTCTGGTCCAAAACATTTTTCTAAATAAGAGCTTTCACCTAATACAAAGTAATAGGGATGCCTAATTAATGGTTTGCCACCTATTGTAAGGAATTCATTATATAGCCATTTTTCGGTGCTTAAACGCAATTTTAAGTAATTATCCGGATTGGAAAATCTTTGGAACGCCCTGTATTCTTTTTTTACAAGTTCTGTACAAATTTTGTTATAATATTCAGAACTTAATTCGGAAATCCGTAAAAATGGTTGATTTTCAGTTAAATTGTAATTAGTTATAAACATCATAAGTACCTCACATAAATACAAGGAGCAAAATAATGGTTGATTTTTTTGATCGAGATTCTGAGCGAAAGCAAGTTTTTGATTTTTTGAATACTACAGATAATAGGAGAACTTTTGCCCTGTGGATAGAAGGAATTTCAGGTGCTGGAAAAACCGAATTTTTGAAATATATTATTTCAGCATCAAATATTCCAGTCTTTAAAATATTAGATATTGATGAATACTACAAATGTGAAAAAGTAAATATGCAAACAGAATTCGAATATATTTCAAACATTATTTATACTATGCAAAAAAAATCTCCTTCTAAAATGGAAAAGTATATTCACAATTTTTTTAGTAAACAAGAACATCTATCGCTTTTAGATGCCTGCATGATTATTCTCCCTCAAATAAAATATTTAAAATCAATAAGTCAATTACTTTATTCTAAATACCAGATCAGCTCAGAGTCTCAAAATATAATTGCTGATAAAATAACAAGCCTACAGCTTATTGATTTTTTTTCTAATCTCATTATATATTTTCTGGATAAAGAATACAAGAATAAAAATGTGCTTTTTTGTATTGATGATATTCAATGGCTTGACCTCAAATCTATGAAAGTTCTCGAAAAAATCATACAGAAAATAAAAATAAATAATATTGATATAAGTATTGCCTTTTTTTGTACAGCTCGAAAAAAGGGTGATTTGCCAGAATTAGAAAAAGATATTTTTTTATATAACTATTCGTGCATGAAGGAAAATGTAGATGAAATTAAGTGTATATTTATCAAAAATTTTGGATTAAAAACGGTACGTGAAATAATACACAAAAAAGGGCGATCCGTTTTAGAGAATCGAATAGAAAAGATATTTGAAGTAACTCAGGGAAATGCTCAGGAACTTGAACAAACATTGCGATTTTGCGATAGTGAAATTAATTCCATTTTATCAGATTACGAAAATCAAAATATGGATAATGTGATGGATACAAATTTTTTTTCAAGAGAACAGGTTTTGGGTTTATATACCCAAAACAAATATAATGCCCATATTATTAATTTTTTGGCTTTATTAGCATGTCGTATATCCAAAATTTTGCTTTTTAAATTTATTCAACATTTTTATCAAGTACATATATTGAAAACAGCATCTTATACAGAATTTGATGAAGCAATGGAATACCTAATAAATAATGGAATTATTGAAGAAAATAATGCTGGAATTAATCTTGCACATGACTCAATTAAATCTATCGGAAAAGAACTTATCGAAGGAACTGGCGAATTGATAGAATATGCAAATATAGCAGTTGATATATTGGTCAGTATTAAAGAACAGCAATTTAATAAATTAAATTCAAATATACGCATGGCATTAGAATTACTTTTGATAGCAAATCCGATTAGAGGACAAAAAGAATTTATTGTTTATTTGGAAAATAAATTCGAATTAATTGACACAGAAATCTTCGTATTAGGTGCTAAGTGTTTCTGCAATGCCTATTCAGATTCTAGCATAGAAATTGCTGAAAAATATGTAATACCTATTATCTTGCCAGCGTTAGTTAATACATTCGAGTTATCTATTGCCCAGGATACTTGTTCATTATTATACAGGATATGTTTTAATGCTTTTTCAAAAGAAACACAAATTAACTTTTTAATTCTTTTTATTAAGGTGCAAATTGATTTAAGTGTTATTAACAAATCAAATGCATACGATGATGCAATAACACTTTATGAGAAATTAGAAAAATATGAAATCCAAAATAAAAATACGAAACTACATATTTTTTTATTGGGAATGGCTGCATATGAGCATGTTTTGAAGTACGAAAAAATCAATGCATTAGCGAATCAGGCTGAGGAGTTATTATACGATAACAACTATCGTTGGGATGATAAAATACTTTCCATTTATTACAGAAATCACGGATTATTTAAAGCTCATAGCAAATTGAGAAAAGAATATAATCTGGCGATAAAATATGCAAATAATATTGCTTCAGCTTCGCATAAAGCTATACACAAAGGAACAGCACTAAATAATTTAGGGTTATCCTATTATTATAGCGGCGATATAAAAAAAGCAATAGAAAAATTTGAAAAAGCAAAGGAAATTCTTAGCGATATAGGATACGACACTATACGAATTATAAATAACCTAGCAATGTGTTATGTTATAGAAAATGACATAGATAAAGCATATGAGTATTTAACTGAAGCAATGGCAAGTCAAATTACAGGTGTATTTATGAAGGCTTGCATAAATACAAATTATGCATTGGTATTATCAATGTTAGGTATGGAAGATGAATCTGATAAAATATTAAATGAGTATATAAAAGAATACAATGAAGGTAACGCAAGAACCCCTGATTCATTGTTATATTGTGCAGCATTTATTAATCAGGGGTATAATTGTTTAAAAAAACAAGATTATTTTGGAGCATTAAAGCAATATAAAATTTCCTGTTTTCATACCTACAGATTTGAAAATGAATTACAATTACAAAAGAGAAAAAACATGATAAAACTTTGCCTGCAAGCGGAAGATTGTTATAATCAGCATGAATCAATTGAAATGGACTTAGATAATGAATCTCATAATTATTATTTAAAACCATATTCAACTGTATTATTCGCATATTATGTTATATAAAATCCGGAGATAACATATATAAATATAATGCTGCTCTCACATATAGTCCATATTTGGCTTGTTTATAATACACAGCCCCTGGTAATTCATCTACAAAATTGCATAGTTCGTGCGTTTTGGGTAAAGGATGCAATATTTTTGCTGATTGATGAAAAAATTTAGTAAAAAGATTTTTATCAATAACAAAATCTTCTTTTCTTTGTGTTTCAGAAAAAATTTTATCTATGTAAATTATTGATATATCTTTTGAAACATCTGAAGCATAGAATGATTCCCATGAATCAAAATAATGAATCATATTATTTATTGATTTATCTATTATACTATTATCAACATATATACCTTGTTGACAAAGAATATAAAACTCATTATTATTCCATTGTGCCATAGCATTTATAAATGAATTTATTGTTCTCTGACGAGGAGTTCCGATGATAAATATTTTGTTACCAGATAGGTTACCTATACATTTTTTTATTGTAAATAAATCTGTAAGAGCTTGCGTTGGATGTTCAACATTACCACTTCCAGCTGATATAATTGGAACAGTAGCACCTTGCTTAAGTAAATCTGTCTGCCATGCGTTAATGGTTCTAAATACAATAATGTCGCAATAGTTGCTAATGATTTTACCTAATTCTTCAATATTTTCATAATAAGGCGCACCACTTCTGGTTTCATTGATATTGTTAGAACCAATAAAACTTCCTCCTAAACGAACAAATGCAGATTGTAGACTGAATTGAGTCCTAGTGCTAGGTTGAAAAAAAAGTGACGCCAATATCTTTCCATCTAATGCATGAGTATATTGTTTAAATAATCCATCCTCTAAACTGGCAATAGAAAAAAGTTTTTCCATTTCTTCCTTGTTTAAGTCTAGAATTGATATCACGTCTTTCACATAATCCACCTCCTGTAGTCTATAAATTTGCTATATCAATAAAGCGATTATCTTGTTTTTTGTTTTTTATTATTACCCTGCTACCATTTAAAACCACAGTTGAATTATATGGCACATTTTCATAAACAACTGCATTTGCTCCAACTCTTACATTATCTGAAATAGTGATGTTTCCAATTATTTTTGCTCCAGCACAAATATAAACATAATTTCCAATTGAGGGTGCTCCACGGTGTTTGGTATTATTTAACATATTTGAACCAATTGTTACTTGTTGAAATATAACACAATTTTTTCCTACTTTGGCTTTTTTTGATATAAAAATTCCACTTAATCCATGCGGAAATGTAGCAACGATATCTAGATCTATAGGAATAGATGCACAGTTTCGTCGCATAATAGCATCATATATCTTTTTGAATAATTTTTTTAAAAAAATACTTCTGTATTTGTGATATAGGTATCGTGCTAAATACATTTTTTTTACATCATCATTTTGGGTATAATATATTATATATTTAAAAAAACACATCTTTACTCCTGAAATTTTTTCCG
>CANPFO010000074.1 GCA_947573555.1 uncultured Clostridium sp.
TTCCTGCTAATTGGCTTATTGATATTCCTGCTAATATTAATAATATTATTATTGTGATTACTAGCGCTACTAATGTTATACCTTTTTCTTTCTTTAACATATTCTTCTTTCCTTTCTTTAGTATTTTATCTAACTGTATTATATTATTTGACTTTTAAATTGTAAATACTTTTTTGATATTTTTCGCGTTTTTTTTTCGCATATAACATCATTTATATTTTTCAGATAAATTGGTAATATTATTAAAAGGTGATTTTATGGAGAAAAAAGATATAAATATAAAATATGGACAAATTTTAAAAAATTATAGAAATAAAAATCATTTAACTCAAGAAGAAGTTTCTGAATTAACAGGACTTGCTCCTAGATATATTAGTCAAATTGAAAGAGGCGAATCAAAAGGTAGTATAAATACTCTTCTTTCTTTTTGTAATGCATATAAAATCACGCCAAATGATATTTTGCTTGAATTTCTAAAATTTAATATTCACTCACGAAAAACTAGTTATGATGATAAAATAAATAAACTAAGTGTACGTGATAAAGAAATTATTGATGATTTATTAAATTTTTTATTAAAACATTAAAATCAATAAAAAATTTCGTTAATTATTATACATTTTTGCAAAAATAGTTACTAGCCTACCTAATATTAAGTTAAGATGCATAATTACTATACAAATTAGACTAACTAGTAACCAAAAAGCATAAATACTTTAATAACTATAAATAATAAAACAAAGGAGGAAAAAATGAAGAAAAATCAAAAAGGTATAACATTAGTAGCACTAGTAATAACAATAATAATATTATTAATATTAGCAGGAATATCAATAAATCAATTAGCAGGAAGTGGATTATTTGAAAAAGCAAAAAAAGCAGAAGAAGAGTCAAAAAAATCACAAGAATTAGAAAATTCGATATTAGGAGACTATGCCAACAAAATAGATGGATATGTAAGTGGAATAGGAGATATAATAGCTGATGGAAGTTGGACAGGAAAAGTAAATAGTCCAAAATTGATGAAAGGAATGACAGGAATATATTGGGACGAAACTGGAAAAGAAGTAACAGTAACAACAGACAATCAAGATAAATGGTATGATTATGAAAATCAAAAGTGGGCAAATGCAAAAACAGAAGATGGAAGTTATTGGGTATGGATACCAAGATATGAGTACAAAATAACAGGAACAACAATAGATGTAAAATTTATAGAAACAAGTAAAACAACAGTAGATAGTGAATACACATATATACATCCATCATTTAGAGATGGAAGAAGTAATAATTATATGAATGGAGAATGGGATAAAGAGATATCAGGATTTTGGGTAGCAAAATATGCAGCAGGATTCCAAGCAAATACAACAAGTGAAACAGATGCAACAACAGTAATAAATGGAAATGATGAAGTAGTATATTCAGACAAAAAATATACATCTTGTAATAGTAGCTATACAACAAATGCATTATCACAAGATTTGTCATCAAGTAAATATGCAGAACAAAAGTTATCATATCCAGTATTTAAGCCATTAACATATGCGTATAATGTAATAAGTACAGGAGATAGTTACACAATAGCCCAAGAGATCGCAAAGGCAACAAATTTCTATGGATTAGAGGCCAGCCAAACAGATAGTCATATGATGAAAAATAGTGAATGGGGAGCAGTAGCATATTTAACACAAAGTAAATATGGAAGAAATGGAACAGAAGTAACAATAAATTCAAAAGATGTTAATGGTTCAAAAAATATAAGAGCAGTAACAGGATATAGTGGAAGTAGCACACCAAATGGAGTAGATGCAAGTAGTACAAATAATAAAAGTGGAGTATTTGACTTAAGTGGATGTGTATGGGAAAGAGTATCAGCATATATAACAAATGGAAATAGTAATTTATCAGCATATGGAAGTTCATATGTAGCAAAAACAACAGCAGATGGAAACGGATATAAAACATTAAGTACAAAGTATGCAACAGTATACCCATATAACACATTAAATGATGGAAATACTTATAACTGGAACAGATATAATAGCTTAAAAACAAGCACATATGGATATGGAGACGCAGTTTTAGAGACATCAACGTCTGGAAGTGGCTCTACAAGTTGGAATGGCGACCACTCTTACTTTCCGAATTCAAGCTATGCGTTCTTCGTCCGTGGCGGTTCTTTTGATAATAGTACGCACGCTGGTATGTTTAACTTCCATTATATGTCTTATGGCATTCCCACCAACACTTCTGGCTTCCGTGTAGTTCTGGTAGATTAAAAAAACAAAATAAAAAAAGATTAATATATAATCTTTTTTTATTTTGTATACTTTCTTCTATCAATTGAATAACTACTTCCAATTATAGACTTTGCCAAATGTTTAACTTGTGCACCAATTTCTCCAATCTCAAGCATATTTGAAAATCTATTTCTATCTGCTTCTACAACACCAATCGAAATTGAAGTAAGTGGAAATTGTTCAATTACACCTCTTCTATTTGCAACTTCTATATAACCTTTTTCTGAATCTTCCTCAGTAAAAAACTTTATTACTTGTGTATCAAAGTTAGCAATTATACTCTCACAAATAGACTCACATTGTAATATAGGTAAAATTGCAATAAAATCATCTCCACCAATATGTCCTACAAAAGAATCAGCTGGCACTTGTTCATGAATACATCTCATTATCGTTTCTGCTGTAAACTTTATTATTTCATCACCTTTTAAAAATCCATATACATCATTATACGCTTTAAAATTATCTAAATCCAAATACAGTACAGAAAATTCTTCTTTATTTAAAATTCTCTTCTTTAATTCTGCATGTATTTGAACATTTCCAGGTAACCCTGTAAGAGGACTGATTCTTCTATTAATCGTTAGCAATCTACTCAAATTCTTTATTGTATAATACAAATATTGAGGATTAACTGGTTTTTTTATATAATACTCCACTGACTCTTGTAATATCTCAATTCTATGTTCTTTATCAAAATCAGAAGAAACCACTATTATAGGAGTTATACTATTATCTTCATCTCTTCTTATTTTCTTACATAATTCAAGTACATTAACTTCTATTGCATCTTCATTTATAATTATTATAGAAGGAATGTTCTTTAATGCAATATCAATTTGATCTGATTTTACACTTATAAACTCAAATTCTGAATCATTTTTAAAAAGTTCTCTAAATACTATAATTGAAGATTCATCATCATCTATTATATAAATTTCTTGTATCATTTTTCCTCCTTTGTAGTCCTTATATTACTTTATAAATTTTACACCCGTATATTCACTAAGTCCATTTTTATTATACACTGTTACTTCTAAAACGTTTTCCCCTACTTGTAATTCCATAGGTAATGTATATACTAATTCTTTCAAATTCATATCCTTTAAATTTAACACATAATTTTGTGCATCATCATAGTTTAATTTAAATTCAACTTTTTCCAATTGTTCTTCATCTGATGTCTTTATTACAAAATGTTTAATTTCATCATCAAAATCAATTTCTAAGTTTGGTTTTGAAACTCCTTTAATTTTTTGAACTTTTGTATCTGTATTATTATTTTCGTCAACAACTACTATAGTCAATTGGTGTAAACCTTTCATTGCTTCTATTTCTTTATTTATGGATGTATCATTTATTGTTATTGTATTCTCTTCTCCTTCATCCCATCTATATGTCATATAAGATATCAATGTATCACTCTCTTCATATGTTATTTTTATCTTATTTCCAGAAACCTTAACATCTATATTACTTGCAATATCATATTCTTTATCATATGTTATTTCTTTTCCATTCTCATCTTGAACTAATACGTGTAATGTATTTTTTCCAGCTGGTAACTTAATTTCTTTCTCTAAATATTTTCCATTATTTCCATACACCACTACAGGTGTTGATTTATTCCAAGCATATTCAACTTTAGTTATCACTCTTTGATGCATAACTTTTAATAATGCTGTTCTTTCAGTCTTATTTTCAATTGAAATAGTTGGTTCTAAATTCTGTTCTATCACTTGCATTTGGTTCTTATATATTGCCATAACTCCAGTTCCAATCATTGATATACCAAATACAACTACTATTATAGCAAAAAATTTCAATATACTTCTCGTCTCTATTGGTTTACTACTTTTTACTTTATTCTTTTTTCTATTATCATCCATTGGCATACTTGTTGAAAGTATTTGATTCATAACTAACACCTCTATTCAAACAAAATTATAACATACGTAATTTTAAAAGTAAACCACTAATAAAAAAATTTAAAACGGGAAAAAGAGGACATTCCTTAAAATCCCTTTAAATAGGGTCTAGGGGACAATGTGTTAATCCTCTATTCCCTTTTTTTATACATATTTGCCCAACCTTTTATTATATAAATATATATGGTAATGCTTGATTGGAAT
>CANPFO010000075.1 GCA_947573555.1 uncultured Clostridium sp.
CCATCTCTTTTTTTGTTAAGGCCTACCCCCAGCAATCACACATTTTTTGGAAATCATTTAATTAGTTACTTTTTTAAATATAAGAATATATTCATGCTTAAACACATAAAAACCACCAGCTAATGCTCTATATCTCCAAATACCTTGCTGGTGTTTCTTACCTTGGGTTTCACCAACATTTTTAACTACCATAGATTTTAACTTATATCCTTTTTTTAACATTAATACATTTATATAAGTATTTAATGGAATCCACTCACTATTTTTATAAATATCACCAATTACAATTCCAATATACCTATCTTTTTCTAAAAATTTAGCAGTATTATCAACCACTTTTTCGAACATATCTAAAAAGTCATCCAATGTTTTGGCATTTGATAAATTTCCTTCAACATCATTAAATTTAATAATATCCCAATAAGGAGGATGATAAATTACCAGCTGAACTTTATCTATATTATTTTTCTCTAATACTGACTCTAAATTATATTTAGAACTATCTGCATTAATCAATTCAAATGTAGAAGTTCCACTTTCTGTAAGTATTCTTTCTTTAGCAACTGATAGTATATCAGAATCAAGCTCAATTCCAATACCATTTCTGCCTAATTTTTGGCATTCTATTAATGATGTTCCACTACCTAAAAATGCATCTAAGACCCAATCGCCTTTTTTAGTATATCTTTGTAATAATTGATTTGGAATTTGTGGCACAAAATTACCATGATAATCTCCTTTATGATTACCCGAAGAATCCCTCTTATTTATTATCCATAAGCTATCTGTAGAAATATCTGAATAATCTTTCCAATTACTCATATCAATATCATTTATTTTACCCATAAAATCACCTTTTTTATTATAACGAAAATAATAAAAAATTTCTATATAAAGTTGAGAAAAAAATTTCAAAATGATATAATTATTGTTACTGGTCAGACTAATAATTCAAAATGAAAGGGGCACAAAATGAATTACATAGGTTCAAAATTATCAATACTTAACTATATAGAAAATACAATAAACGATTTTGCAACAATAGAAAACGAAAACATTACATTTTGCGATATTTTCGCAGGAACATCAAGTGTAGGAAAACATTTTAAAAGAATTGGATATAATATAATTTCAAATGATATACAATATTATAGCTATGTAAATGCTAAACATTATATAGAAAATAACCAAAATATTACTTTCAATGTACTAAAACAAAATAGAATAGAAGATGTTTTTGAATACTTAAATAATTTAAGAGGAAAAAAAGGTTTCATATATCAAAACTATACAACAAGTGGTACAAAGAACCAAGAATATGAAAGAAAATATTTTACAGAGGAGAATGCACAAAAAATTGATTCAATTAGAAGTAAAATAGAAGAATGGAAAAAAGAAAATCTAATAGATGAAAGTGAGTATTACTACCTTCTTACATGCTTATTAGAGGCATCTGATAAAGTTGCAAATACAGCATCTGTATATGAAGCATTTCTAAAAGATATAAAAAAGTCAGCTAATAAAACACTTGAATTAAAGCCAGTAGAAACATTGATAGAAGAAGGAGATAAAACATATAGAGTAGAAAATAAAGATGCAAATCAATTAATTAGAGAAATTGCAGGAGATATTTTATATATGGATCCACCATACAATACAAGAAAGTATGATACAAATTATCATATGCTTGAAACAATTGCACTATACGACAATCCAAAAATAAAAGGAAAAACAGGAGTAAGAGAAGAAACAAGTAAAAAATCAAGATATTGTATAAAAAGACAAGTAGAAGAAGCATTTGAAGATTTAATACAAAATGCTAATTTTAGATATATTTTTTTAAGTTATAATGATGAAGGCATTATTCCATTGGATAGAATTAGAGAGATAATGTCTAATTATGGTGACTACCAAGTATATGAGAGACAGCACAAAAGATTTAAGGCAGATAATAATAGAGAATATACAAAAAATACTACAATAGAATATATTCACTGCTTAAGAAAAAATATGGAGGGAAACAATGAATAAATTTATGGAAATAGCTAAGGGATTAGCTAAAGATAATTTAAAGACAAACGCAGGAGGACCTTTTGGGGCATGCATAGTAAAAAATGGAGAAATAATAGGAAAAGGTTCAAACCAAGTATTAGCAAAAAATGACCCAACAGCACATGCAGAAATAATGGCAATAAGAGAGGCTTGCCAAAATATTAATTCATATGATTTAAGTAACTGCGAATTATATACAAGTTGTTATCCATGCCCAATGTGTTTATCTGCTATTATTTGGTCAAATATAAAAACTGTTTATTATGGTAACACAAAAGAGGATGCTCAGAATATAGGATTTAGAGATGATTTTATTTATGACTACATTGGGAAATTAGATAAGAATGTACAAGATGTTAATATATTAAAATTGACAAATATTGACAGAGAAGAAACAATAAAAGAATTCGAACAATTTAGCAAAAAAGAAGACAAAATAATATATTAATTTAAGTTAAGGTGCTTTTCATAGAGCGATTCTTAGCAGTATTCATAATAATATGTAAAATTAATAAAGATTTCTTTCATTCCATTCAAAAAGAAGTTGTAAAATAAAAAAATAAGTAATGTTAACGGGAAAAAATTATTAATGTATCTTTTTCAAAAACTTTTCAGCTCAATACATAAATCAAAAACTTCTAAAATTAGTTTATGGCACCCTTCCATTTCGCTACGCTCATGAACTCTTTCCATAAACTAATTAAGAAGTTTTAAATTTATTCCAGTCACATTCAAAGTTTTATCAAAAGATACATTAATAATTTTTTCCCGTTAACATTACTTATTTTTTTATTTTACAACTTCTATTTTTCATTCCAATCAAGCAATCTTTATTAATTTTACATATTATTATGAATACTACTAAGAAGCCCGCTATAAAAACTAAAACTTAAATAATATTAAACATTGTTATTTACACAAAAATATGATATAATAAAAAACGCAATATAAAAATAGCAAAAACAAGGAGGACCGTGTATGGCGAGTGGCAAAGGCGGGCGGAAACTAAATAGTAATGTTAATAAGATACTAAAAACATTACTGGCAGTAATCTTAATACTTATAATTTCACTTTATTTTGAAATACCATTAGATAAAAAAGATAAAGAAGAAATACCTACTATAACACCAATAAGTACAAATGTTGAAGGAGAGCTAAAGCTTACTATGATAGACGTAGGACAAGCAGACAGTTTTTTACTAGAACAAAATGGAAAAACAGCCCTTATAGACTGTGGAACTCGGTATACTGGGAAGGATGTAGTTCAATATTTACAAAGTAAATCAATAACCAAAATTGACTATGTATTTGGAACACATCCACATGATGACCATATGGGAGGAATGTATGATGTTATAACAAACTTTGAAATTGGCACAATAATATTGCCAGAAGTAGAAGTAGGAGAAGTTACAACAAATTGGTACATTAAACTTATAACGGAAGTTAAGGAGGAAAATTACAATTTAGAATATGCAAAAGAGGGAACAACTTACGAGTTGGGAAATGCAATATTAAAAGTCTTAGGACCAATAAGCAAACCAAAAAACAATCTGAATAATTATTCCACTATAATAAAGGTAACATTTGGAGAAATGGATATAATAATGACAGGAGATGCCGAAACAGAAGTTGAGGCAGAAATAATTGCAAAATACGGAGAAGAACTTGATGCAGAAATTCTAAAAGTAGGACATCACGGAAGTGATACCTCTACAAGTGACGAATTTTTAGAGTCAGTAAGTCCTGAATATGCACTTATATCAGCAAAAATTGGAAATAAGTATAAACATCCAATAAAATCTACTATGCAGAAATTAGAAAACGCAGGAGTAAAAGTATATAGAAGTGACGAGCAAGGAACAGTTAAGGTAATAATAACTTCAACAAGTGCGACATTTAGTTGTGAATCTGGAGACTATTTATGTGGAACAGAGTTAAAAGAAAAGGAGGAGACACAATGACAAGTTATGCATCTGTAGACAGAATTGAAGGAGAATTTGCAGTTTTGGAAGTAGAACTTATTCCAATGGAGCAAAGCCAACGTATAAGTGCTTCAGAAAAGGAAACTAAAATGATAAATATAGAAATGCAGATAGTAGAATCTGCATGCGGAACTATACGTGAAGGAGACGTTATTCTGATTGAATGTAATGATAAAGAGGTAATTAAGGTATATTGCAAAGATGAAAAAGAAAAAGAAAGAAGAGAAGAAGTAATAAGAAAATTACTCGAAAAGTAATATAAAACCAGCAGAAAATTTCTGCTGGTTTATTTATTTTAAGTTTCGGTATTTTTTACAATCTGTTTCTTGAAATTCTTCCTAATAGTACCTAAAATTAATAAAGATTGCTTGATTGG
>CANPFO010000076.1 GCA_947573555.1 uncultured Clostridium sp.
CACTATTGTATTATCAAAATCTATCATTTCTTTAACAATTTTAGGGTGTAATTGACCACTTTCTAATATGTATCCATATTTTTTAGTATCTTTTCTAATTAGTGAATTATACAATTCTAAAAGAGTTCTCTGAAAATACTCTCCATGTTCAAATTCTTTTTGCTTATCTACGTTTTTTCTGTAATATTGTTCTTCGTTTTTTGCTCTAATCATTGCCCATTTTAGAGCATCACTATGTATTAAATTGTAACTATTATATTTGTCTTTTATCATCTTACTCAAAGTTGTTTTTCCTGCTCTTCCTATTCCCATAATTAATATATTTTTCATAATTTATTCTTACCTTTCAATCTTTTTTACATGCACTTATAAAGCTTTTAAAAATGTTATTCATATTTTTATCTATTTTGTATAAACTCTCTGGATGAAATCTTACACCTATATAAAAATCTTTGTCTTTTGCTTCAATAACATCTGCATATCCATCTTCACAAAATCCGACTTTATCTAATTTGGGGCAATCTTTTATAGTTCTTTTATGTCTTGAATTTACCATAATTTCTTCTTTATTTACAATCTTATAAAATTTAGATGTTTTATCTATTTTTATGTTATGTACATATTGTTTTGACATTTGCATATGTTTTTCAGGATTATCTATTTTATAAGTTGTCCCACCAATAGCTCTAGCAATAATATTTTGTCCACAACAAATCCCAAGAGTAGGTATATTATTTTCATAACAATACTTTGATACAATGCACTCATAATTATCTGATTCAGCACCACCTTGAAAAATTATTCCATCACATAATTTTATTTGAGAAATTAAGTCATCATATTCTTTTCCTTGTAAATCTTCTTTCCAATTATCTCCTATATACTTTATATCTTTATCTGGTGGTAATATCGCTATTGCAACTGCTCCATTATCAAAAATAGCCTGTTTAATTTCATCTCTAACATATGTATCCGTTCTATCATTTTTGTAACTAGCATAATGTTTGCTCACAATTCCTATCACTGTTTTTTTCACTTTTTACTTCCTTTCCATTTATAACTAATTTATATAATTTTATACTAACTAATATTTCTATAATCGATAATATAAATAATATTGCGATTACTGTAATCATAGGATTATTTACTAAAATCATTGTAAAACTTAAACTCATTATTGCTCTTCCAATTTTTCTTGACAATTCCATTGTCGTTAATAATGATTGTTGTCCTTCTTTTCCAACCTTTCTTAATGCTAAATCTTGCATATACACTTTAAATGGATCTCTGATAAATAAGATAATTATATATCCTAAACTCATAATACCAAATTTTAGCATTATAGAGTTTCTAATAAATGAACCCATTATCATTAAAACAATCGATATACTCAATAATATTGGCAAAATTACTCCTACTTTTTCTTTATATTTGCTATGTATCCTATTAAATGCTATATTAGAAACAACTCTCACTATACGAGAAACACATAAGATAGCACCTATTATTAAAGCTGTTTTTTCCACATCAAAGTTTAAAAGTAATTCTTGTTGTATAAATAGTTTTCCATTTGATTGTCCAGAATTTACAATAGGATAGAAGAGACCATAAGAAACAATCAATACTATAATTAGCCTAGTATAATTTATTTTTGTTTTAGATTTTATTTTAGTTTCTTCCTTAATCTTATTGTATTTAGAATAATCTACTATGTAAAATGATAATACAAAACATATTAAACAAAAAGTAATGCACCCAAACATTGGTAAATAATTATTCAAGTTAAACATTAAACTTGCAATGAATGAGATAATCATTGTTACTGTTGCATATATGGTATTAGATTTTGTTTTAACTTTTATATATTCATTATTCCTATTTTGCAATTCAAGATTATTCTTTAATACTGCATTTGCCATATTTTGAAATGTAAATGCAATTTCATAAATAACCTTTCCTAAAGCTACAACTATATAATTTTGCCCAAATGTTAATAATAGACTAGATACTAGCAATAACATTGAACCTAATCTTACTGAATTTGTATTTCCTATTTTCTTAATAATTTTTAATAGTGGTACTTGTAATGCTATACAAGTTATTAATGATACTGTAGTTAAAGAAACTATCTGTGATGCATTAAAGTTTTTTACAACTGTTAAAAATAATGTATCTATTGCTACCCAAAATAGTAAATCACCTGATAGACCAGCATACCAAGGAAATATCTTATTAAATTTTGTCATTTTTTCTTGTTCCATTTTTCTCTCCAATTTATCTTTTTTCTACATAATAATGGCATAAACATTCTTTAATTTAAAGGTTTTTTAATATTTTGCTTTAAGAATTTTTCCAATTAAAATTGACAAATCTAAATTATGTGTGTATAATAAATATAGGAAATGAAACACAGAAATGTGTTGTCACATATATTAATGTTAAGACACTACATTGCCGTCCAAAGCAAAATGTAGTGTCTTTATTTATTCCTTATTTGTCCAAAGTATGTATATAACTGTCAATAAGGCTACGTTTATAGTTATTGAAATCATAAATCCTATTATTAAGAATAGTAAAAATTCTACCATAAACACCACCTCACTTTCCCATAGTTAGAAACTATGAAGTTCAGTGGCAACACACATCTGCTTTATATTCATTTCCTATGATAAATACTATATAACATATTTTATTAAAAAACAAGCGAACAATGTAAAATTTTACAAATTTTTGTTCTTCAAAGTACTATAAATATTATATAACACTTCAAATACAAAAATATTCTGCTCTTTTTCAGTTAGTTCCATTACTTGTGCCGAAGACATAAGTAAATGCTTATAGTTAAGGAGATTTAAGAATTTTGTTTTGTTATATTGTTCATCAACTGCACACAATAATTTCTTTAAAATTTCTAAAACTTTATCATTTTTCACTTTTATATGATAACTTTCAAGCATATCTATGCTTAATCTTAGTTTATCTGCAAAATCTAATGTTTCAAAATACTTTACTAAATTTACTACTTTTTCATTGTTACATTTTAATATCATAATTTTTTACCTCCGTTTTATAATTCATAATTTCTTTTTTTAATGTTTTTATTGTCTATAAAATCAATATCTTCTTGTCTTAAAATATTATTTATTTTAAGTTCTTCATAGACTTTTTTATAGGTTTCACTTTTAGAATATCTTACTTTATTTTTTATAAATTTCATTAGTTTGTTCCATAAATATTTGAATGGTGTTAATACATTTATTTCTTTTTGTTGCTTTGAAATAGTATTTTTTGCTATACCTAAATTTTGTGTTAAATCTCTTATTTCTTCATCTTTCTGTCTAATGGTAGAGTTTAATTCTCTAACTTCGTTATTGTGTTCTTTTAAATCTTTTTCGTATTCCTTTATAATGACATCTAAATCATTTACTTTTTTCATTGTTTTTGTAGTATCTTCTACATTTGAAATATAGTTTTTTATAGTTGTTACTTGTTCTTGTGAGATAGTATAATTCTTTTTATTTACTAGATTAGGCTTTAAATTAGATACTATTTCTTTGATATTATTGCCATTTTCATTTACTAAATCTGTCTTTTTATTGGCTTGTTCTAATAGTTTTTTATTCTTTTCATATTGCTTTTTTACTTTATTATAGTTTTGCATTTGACTAACTGGAATATCTTGATTTCTTCCTTTTTCTTTTGTTTTTAGCTGATAATCTTGTTCATATACTTTGTTAAATGACTTTATACAGCAATTTCTCATTTTGTCTTGTATTCTAGTAAGAGATTCTTTTGTAAATATTTGTGATTTTGCTACTTGTTTTTTCATTCCATTTTTGTATCCGTTCTTTTATTGGAATGCCAATTATATGAAGATGTGGACTTGTTTCATCAAAGTGAATTACTGCATTGGCGACTTGAAATTGTGGTACTATTGTCACAAAATCTTGTAATTGTTCTTTATAAACTTGTACCATTTTATAACAATACTCTTGTGTTTTATCTTGCCAAAAGTTCATATCTCCAAGCTCAATTATTAGTTCACAACATAAATCTCTATTAGAATTTTTTGATATATGCTCAAAGTAATTTTGTATTTTTCTATCTTCTCTTGTTTGTTTATTGTTGTATTCAATTCTTGCATTTTCAAACTCTTGTAAATATAAATTTTGAACATCATTTATTAAATTGTCTGTTCCATAAATTATAGAAATTAGTTCTGTTTTGTTATCGTATTTTCTTAAATTATGGTTATTGGCTTTTGATAATTGTGCCAAACTTTGAATAGAATTATTACTAAAAGATGTTGTATTTGATTGGATCTATGTCAAGTTTTTGGACACTTTTTTTGAGAATTTTTTTATATTTTT
>CANPFO010000077.1 GCA_947573555.1 uncultured Clostridium sp.
GACTAGGTCTGATATAAAATTTCCTAATAAGTCCTTATATTGTCTAGTATCAAGTATAGGCATATCTAGTACAATTATATCTGTTTGTAGGTCTTGTGTGAGTTCTCTCCACTCTTTTTGAATTTCTTTATAATTTCTTCCTAATCTGTCTATTGATTTAATGATAAGTACATTGTTAGTTGTTCTTTTTAAAATTCGTTTAAGTAGCTGATATTCTTCTCTGTTAAAGTCTTTTCCACTTGCTTTGTCAATAAAGATGTTTTCTTGTGGTACTCCAAAATTAATTATTGATTCCACTTGTCTATCTTCTTTTTGGTGTTTGGTGGATACCCTACAATATCCATAATAATTTATTTTGTTTTCTGCATCTGTTGTGTTAGTTAGTGTTTCTGTTTTTTCCATAATAGTTCTACTCCTTTTTTATTAATATATAAGGTTTTGTTGTAAATGTAAATAACGGTTGTTCAAAAAAGTTTAAAATATTATGAATATGTTCCAAAAGTGGTCTATATAGGTTATTGAATAGAGATTTTATATTGTTTTGTGGTGTTCTTAAAATTATAGTTTTTTGAATAGTGTTTTAAATTGATATATATGTGATTTTTTGTTGTTACTTTTGCTACTATTTTTATTTTTTCTATATTTATTTAGAAATTTCGCATATTCTTTTTTTGCTGTATCCAAAATTTTTATGATTTCTTCTTCTGTTTTAACTTTGTCATCATTATAATTATTTCTTAAGTTTTCAAGTATACATTCTAATTCATTTTTTGCTTGTTTTTTATCGGGTTTATTAATCCATTGGCGTTTTAATAAAGTATTACTTATTTTAGTATAAATAGCATTATATTCTTGTTTTATTTGAGGCTTTTTTGCTTTATTTGATTTATCTTTTCCTTTTTGTTTACATGTTAAATCTTCTCCATTTTTTCTTTTACCCCATACCCTATCACAATAATTTTCATTATTTGTTTTTGGGATAAAAAATGAATTACAATATTTACATCTTATCAATATTTGTCTATTAAATAGAAGATGATTTAGAGTTATGTCTGCTAATTCGCTTAAAGTATGAATTTTATATGTATATTCAAAAATTGTTGATTTTTCTTCTGTATTAAATTTAATAGTTGAATTTGGTAATACAAGTGTACTTCTATTAAATCTTATAATTTTTTTATAATAATCTTCTGTTTCTATTTCACATTTTTTGAAAACATCTTTGCAAGAGGATTGCAAATTTTTAATTTCTGAAATTAAATCATCTAGAAATTGAATAACTTTGCTTTTATATAATTCACGATAGTCACTATCTTTTCTTCCATCTAGTTTTATATATTTGTTTTTATCATATTTTGAAAAATCTATTTTACTCTCTATTGTTGAGGGTCTCTCTCCTTTTATAGATTTTTTTAAGTTATTGTTTTCTAGTTTCATAACTAAGTTAGAAAAATCAATATAATAAAAATTATAAAATTCATTTAATATAATAGGTAAAAATTTCTTAAACTTTAATCTATCATTTAAATCTAAAAGAAATGTATATAAATAATTAAATCGATTATCATACTTTTCTATTGTTTCTTGTTTATTATTTTTCCAATATTTACTGAATTTATTATTTGAAATTTCCTTTTCCCAATATTTATTGTGTGAATTTATAATAAAAGGAGCAAAGTCTATATTTTTTTTATAATCTTCTAATAAATTACATAGTTCATCACTATTATTTAAAAATTCTAATAACATACTTCCAAGAGGCATATTATTATCTAATTTCAAATTGTTTTGTATATTAAATAAATCACTACATGAATATTCATTGATTTGTAATTCTTCTGTTATTTCTTTTTTAAAGTTAGGATAATTTATAAAATCTTTTATATTAAATTTTATTACTAAATTGAAACTATAAGTATCATTAAGAAAAGTTTCAATATGATAATCGTCAAAATTCTTTCCCATACTAAAATTCCTTCTTTTTATATTGAGTTTACATTAAGTATATAATATTTTATCAATATTGTCAAAAACAGTATAGCGAGTTTTTTTATATAAAAACTCGATGGACATTAAAATATACCCCATGTTAGTATAAGGTTAAGCTTAAGGTCGACCAAAAAAATAAAATAAGAAAGGAGAAATTAAAAATGAGTTATAAAGTTAATTTAACTCAAGCAAGAGATTTTATTGCAGAATCTCAAAAAGACGAAAAAGATGCAAAGGTGGTCTACAAAGAAGGTCCTATATATAAGGAAGTAGGAGAATTTATGGCTAATATTTTAGCTATTTATCCTGGAGAGGATGGAAAAGCATCCCAAGTAAAATTGAGATTTGCCGAAGGCAAAACAGCAAATACTTTTGTTTATACAAATAAAAGTATAAGTGAAAATCAAATAGTATCTGTTATAGGCTACTTTGCTCAAGGACAATATGGACTTGAATTTAGAGCTAGAGGTGGAATTAATCCACTAATTACAAATGCTCGTGAATTAGGTAGTTTCAATACAGTATTTACTCATAGAATGGGTATTGTAACTGGATTATCTAAAGTAAAAATGCCAGAAGAATATTCAGCCAATGAAAATTTAATTCCTATCGATGGAACAAATTTCTATTATCTTATAAAAGATATAGAAAAAGAAGAATATGAGCTAGATGAAAATTCTGCTGATGTAAGATATAGAGACTACATAAATGCAGATATGTATGGCTCAGATACAGCAGAAGTTGAAGACTTCATTGATGTTGATGAAGAACAAACATCAGCAGAATAAAAAATAAGGTGTGTGCTGATAAATTTATCAGCACACCCAAAAATAAAATACTGATTTAAAAGACTATTAGTTGAATAAACAGAAAGGAGTAAAAAATGTCAAACAAAACAGATACCAAAAGCAAAGAAGAAAAAAAGTCAAGCAAAAATAAAAGAGTTGAACCTTTTGTCAGAAATATTAAAGTATATGATGAAAAATATATTATAAATCAAATTCTTCCTAGATGTAGTGATATGTATTTTGAAGTAAATGACAAAAACGAACTTGTTAAATATGAATATATAAAGCATAACGGCGAGAATGTATGGGTAGAAGAATTATTTAGTAAAGTTCTTGTTTTTATAAAGTCAATTTGTAAAAATATTGAAACTGATGAAGAAAAAATTGAACTTTTATATTATCAACCTAGAATTAAAAAATGGGAAACAATGATGGTTGAGAAAACTATGCTATATAGGAGAAGTAATATTATATCATTGTCTAACAATGGAATTCCAGTAACTTCTTTAAATGCCGATATATGGATAAAATATTTCTTTAAATTGGAAGAATTAAATTATGATACTATTCCAATTATAAAAATAACTGATAAATTAGGGTGGTGTGATAATTGTAGTTGCTTTGTCCCATATACAAATAAAGTTTTATTAGACGCTGATGAGAAATTAGCTAAATGGACAAATGCTTATATATCTAAAGGAACTCTTGATGAGTGGATAACTGCAATTAAAGATTATAGAAAAAATACACTATTTAGATTTATATTAAGTTGTGCATTTTGTGGACCATTATTAAGACTTCTAAATCAAAGAATATTTATTGTTTTCAATTATGGTAGTTCTCGTGCTGGTAAAAGTGCTGGGATGTTTTCTGCTATGTCTGTGTGGGGAAATCCCGAAGAATTGAAAACAAGTTTTAATGGAACATCAGTAGGAATTGAGAGAATTGCACAGTTTCAAAATGATGTAATGCTATGGCTTGATGAGAAACAAGTAAATCGTAGTCAATCCAGTATTGAACAACTTATTTATCTTTTAGGAAATGGCGTAGGAAAAATAAGGGGGAATAAAACTGGTGGCATACAGAAAATGAATAAATGGCAATTAGTAATATTGGCTAGTGGAGAAGAAACTATTAGTAATAGTAGTTCTACAACTGGAATATCTACACGCTGTTTAGAAATTGAAGGCTCTCCATTCGATTATCAAGAAAAAGTGGCAGAAGAAGTCTATCATAAATTTTCTAATTATTATGGAACAGCAGGAAAAAGATTTATTGAAATACTAATAGAAAAATATTCTAAAAATGGTTATGCACTTTTGAAAGAAAAATTTGATGAAGTAAAATCGAAAATTGCAGAAAAAACAACCAATGACATTAATAGTTATATATCAAATATTAGTGTGGCAACACTTGCAGACATAATTATTAGTAAAGAACTATTTGGAGAAGAAACAGATGAGTTATCTTACAAAATGGGGTTAGATATATTAAACGAACTAAATAAAAAAGATG
>CANPFO010000078.1 GCA_947573555.1 uncultured Clostridium sp.
AATATAAAAAAATTCTCAAAAAAAGTGTCCAAAAACTTGACATAGATCCAAGAATATTCGCATTTTATTATCATTTCTTATCTTTTATTAGAAGTTGTTTAGCGATGACAAAATGTTGAAAAGTCATCTTTTAACTTTTTGATATATTTTTCCTATTAAAGTATTTCTCTATACTAATTGATCATATAAATCTTTTATATCAAATCTTATTTTAGCACAATCACTTAATATTTCATTATAGATTTGCCTTATACTATTATCTTTCTCGTTTATATATATATTATATGCCAATCTACCAAACAATGAATAATTATCCCATCCATTATATCCAGTTGCAGAAACATAATTGTCAAATATTTCATTTGCAATTTTCATTCTTTTTTCAATATCCAATTTTAATATTATCTTATATATGTTTTTACATTTTTGACTAACAATATAATTACATAATTTATTTGAATTAACTAGTTTCATCAAATATTCTTGTACTTCTAAATCAAATACTCCATTTTCTACTTTTCTATTTATTTCTTCTTGTTTTATTATTTTCTCTTCACCTTTTAAATATTTTTTTATATCTTCCTGTATCTCACTTATATTTCTATATCTATTATTCTTATCTCTATTTGTACATTTTAAAACAATAAAGCTAAAAATGTGATTTGTAGAAATAAACCCATTGCACATTATATATTCTATTATTTTTCCTATAGAATATATATCACTATATTCATCTAGAAGTGTAAAATCTTGCATTCCAATTGGATCTAAAAACCAATGATTATTTTTAGGTGTAGCAGATGTTATTAATGATTTTATTACTTCTTTATCTTTTCCTAATCCAAAATCTCCAATTAAAAAATCATCTTTATGTTTCATTATATTTCCTAAATGTAAATCTCTGTGTATAATATTGTTTTCATGAGCATATTTCATGGCTTCTAGTATATCATTTATAATTTTTACTTTCTTTGATAATTCTAAATCAATTTGAGATTTCAAGTAATCATATAAACACTCATCACATTCTTCCATAGTATATGATTTTTCTGAATCATTATAATCAAAAACTTTTACTATTTTACTACAATTTTTTAATTTATTCATCATTTCATATTCATACTTAAATCTCTTACATATACCTTCATTTGACAGATGTTCTCTTTTTAATTGTTTCTTTACAATCCCATTATTAATTTTAAAAACTTCGCAATAGTACCCTTCTCCTATTTTATTATTTGGATATATGTTTACTCCTATATGTTCTTGTTCTATTATTTCAAAATTTAATCTCAATAAAAAGTTTTTTATTTTATTTAAAATGCTCTGTACATTTATTCCTAAACAAGAATAATGACTTAAATATAATATATTATAAAATGCCTCTATAACTTTATATCTTTTCTCTTGCACAATATGTTCATACTGTGCTAATAAACTTTTATTGTCATAATATTCAAGGTTATACTCTGTATGTAAATAATCATTCATATCTAAATATTGTACTGATATTACTGAATCTAAAAAATAATCTTCAAAAATTAATCCATCATAATGTAAGCCCATCATTCCATTAGAATCTATTTCTACCTTTTCTTTAGTAAAAATTTTGTCTAAATATTCTAATATCTTTTTAAATTCTGTTTCGCTAATTTGAAACACCTCCACTTTCATAAATGTATAATACCTAAAAAGCAGATATTTATTTCCTAACTATCTGGTTTTTGTCAGCAACTTAAAATTTAGGATGACAAAATGCTGATATTTGACTTTTTTATATCTTTGCAATCCCTGTAATAGGCTATTGTCCACAACATTTCTTATATTTCTTTCCACTTCCACATGGGCACATTTCATTTCTACCTATTTTTCTATCCATATGCCTTTTTAATCGTTGAATTTTTAATTCTGCTACCAATTTCATTATTTCTTCTTCATCAAAACTTACATCATTTATATTAAAAAAATTAAATTCTAAGTTTTCCAATTTTCCACCATTATCAAAAAACAAATGCAATTCTAATATATCTGAAATCTCTGAATTTTTCATTACAGCTAATGTGTGTTTCTTTTCTTCTTCAATGTTTCTATTAACTCCTTTATGTATAAATGTTAATAAATTATATTCACCACTAGCAAAAATAGTTTTTGGATTTTCTAATACTATATTTTCACACACTACTTTATTTATCATATTATTAAATTCAATCTTATCTTCTCTACATATATCCAATATATAATTAGTCATAGTTACACTATTATGAATAATTTTTTTATCACACAACTGTATAATTTCTTCTATTATTGGTGGATTTTTTACTTCTGGTTTTTCTTCATTAGTCTTTCCTAAATACAATGATAAAAAATATTTATCTAGTTTTTCTCTAAAACCATACCAATTTATATTATTAGTTTTAATTTGATTTGCATATAACGTATACATATTTTTATCGATATATAATCCTAAATGATCCAACTCATCATTCAAAGATATATTTTCAGTCAAAATAGCTCTTTTTCGTTGTTCTATATAATGAAAGAATTTTGTTGGCGAAGAGAAATATTCTGCATATACTCTAAAATCATCTATAGATATTACTATTGTATCATCTTTCAAATTACAATATTTTATTTTTTCTGCTTGCGCTTCTATTTCATTAAAGCTATCTACAGTTATACAAAATTTTATTATATTATTATAATCTTTAATTCTAATATTTTCTTTTACCTTTTTATTTGAATTATTAGAGTCATATATAGGACATATTTCTTTTGAATTAAAATAATTTAATGTTCTTTGATTTTGACTGTATGCTTTTTCTATCAAATCTTTCAAAGATTTTATATTACTTTCAATATTTTCTAATGCAAAATCAGGAGTATATGATCCTGACTTTACTTCTACTAAAAGCAAATTATTATCATATATTATAATTAAATCATTCTCAACAAAATTCTTACTACTACCAACTGGATAATAATTTGACATATAAACTTTAGAATTTGGAATTATTTTTTTAAATAAATCTCCAACTATTTTTTCGGCATTTTTACCTTGTATACAATTTACTTCTTCACATTTATCAGGAATTTTATTTCTCATTATTTTCAATAAAATTCTATATATATTGTCAAACAAATCATGTATCGAAAAACAATATGCATTTCCATCCAATATTAAAAAAGGTCTTGTTTCTAATGGATTTTTAAATATTGGCCAACCAGAATATTCAGAATTGTCGAAAAATGTTCGACATTCTCCTACTTCATAAGATAATTCACTAATAAATTCTTTTGGCCAATTAGTAATTTTAGAAATATTATGCAATTCTAATCCTAATATATTTTCTATAACACTTCTAATTTCATCTTTTTTTCCATCACGAACATTTCCTAAATCTATACATTCCATAAAACTACGCATTTTTTCTATATTATCATTTAATCCATGTGTAAATGCATATTGTATTTTTTCCATTCCTTCAAAAAAAATATTAATTTCAAAATTAAAACACTCTTTAAATAAGTTAGCATAAGGAAAAAGCATTTCTTTTATAGCTGTAACTTCTTGAAATGCATATCTTTTTCCTGTTGCATATTTTGAAGTAAAATTAGCTTGTATAAGTTTCATTTCATCTTCGTTCTTATTAAATTTAACACAATAACTAATTATAAAAATTTCTAGTAATGAATATAAATCTTTAACTAATTCACATACTTTATAATATTTTTCTTCTTTAAATTCTTCTATATTTTCTGTTTCCACTGAAATTATTACTGATTGAATATATTTTAATGTTTGAGTAATTATTATTGCTTCTTGACTCACTTGTGATTCTGAATATATATTTATATAGTTCATCTCTGACATATGTACAGCCATATTTAATAAATCTTTAGGATTTTTAGTTTTCACAATATTCTTTATTCTATCAATTGTACTATCGATATCTTCTTTTATCTTTTCATAATTATTTATTAAATTATCTTTTACCTGTTTTTTCATTTCTTCAGTCATATTATTTTTTAACTCTATGTCTTTTCCATATCTAATCATTTCAAATATACCATCATTATAATAATCATCTGGTTTTACCTGGATCTATGTCAAGTTTTTGGACACTTTTTTTGAGAATTTTTTTATATTTTT
>CANPFO010000079.1 GCA_947573555.1 uncultured Clostridium sp.
CTTTCATACTTTTCTCCTCTTTGTTAAGTTTTTCCTAATTTTTAACTTAAAAAAATTTCTTTTAATTCTTCTGGTGTCAAATTTAATTCTTTGTCAATTTTTCTAATGTCCTCTTGAGAAAATTTAATCTTTCCACTTGTCTTTTGACTAAATGTAGCACTTGATATATTAACTCTTTTCGCTAGCTCTGCCATCGTTAATCCTGCTTCTACAATTTTAGATTTTAGTTTATTTGCGTTTGTCATTTTTTTCGCCTCCTTTCGTTAGGTTTTTCTTAACTCGTGATTATATTACCAAAACTAAAATTTAAAGTCAATACTTTTTTTGAAAAAAATTTATTTTTTCCTAATTTTATTTCAAAAAATCAAAAAAAGTTTGACTTTTCTTAATTTTTTAAGTATAATTTATTTATTGAGAGGTGAATAATTAATGAGTAATTTAATAGATACTTTTTCACATAGATTAAGTTATGCTATAAAAATCAAAGATATTAGACCTGTTGATATTTCAAAAACTACAGGTATTTCAAAAACAAATTTAAGTTGTTATATGTCTGGCAAATATGAAGCCAAACAAGATGGTGTAGAATTATTAGCTGAAGCTCTTAATGTTAATCCAGTTTGGTTAATGGGATATGATGTTCCTATGGATAGAAACTATGAAAAAGACAAAATTATTGAAATCAATGTTATAAATTTAACAACAAATGAAATTATTAATAAAATTCCGTTTGTATATAGAACAGATGTTGAAAACCAAAGTATAGATAATTTATTCGCAATTTATGCTACTGATAATTCTATGGCACCTCTATTAGATGAGAATGATATTGCTATATTAGAAAAAGCAACTACTTTTTCTAGCGGAGGGACTTATTTATTAAAATTAAAGAATGGATTTCCTATTATAAGAAAAATAATAAAAACAACACATGGAATAGAATTGCAAGCGATGAATATGTGGAATTTTCCTGTTCAAGAAAATCTAAAAGAAGAAGATATTGAAATACTTGGAGAAGTAATAAGAGTTGAAAACTCTAGTGCTTTTAGGAAAAAACATTAATGAATCAATTTAGAAAAATAATTAAAGGAGGTTTATATGGATTTTTTAACAGTAGATTTTGAAGTAGCTTCAAGATATGAATATAGTCCTTGCTCTGTAGCAATATATAAATTTACAGAAAGCTCTTACTCTAAAGTTTATTCAACTTTAATAAATTCTGGAGATGTTTTCTTTGATCCACAATTAACTAAATTACATGGCATAACTGCAGAAATGGTAAAAGACGCTCCAATATTATCAGAAGTTATAAAAAATATATGTAACATAATTCAAGATCAGTTTTTATTCGCTCATAATGCTACATATGATATTAAAAAAATAATTAATGGTTGTAATGAATGCAATATTAATATACCTAATTTCAAATATGCAGATTCTTTAATGCTAGCAAAAAGAACATGGAAAGGACTAATAAATTATAAGTTAGACACCGTAAGTAATTTTTTGAATATAGAGCTAAATCATCATAATGCTGATTCGGATTCTATTGCTTGTGGAAAAATTGTACTAGAAGCTATGAAATTTTATAATTCTAACGATATTTTATCTATTTTAGAACAAATAAAATATTCTTATGGATATTATAAAGATAATATTTTTTATAAGGCATTTTCACATAAACTTAGTAAATCTTCTAATGTAAAGTCTGATTATGAAAAAGTAAAAGAAATTGATATAAATGTAGATTCAGACAGTACTTTAAATGGAAAAGTAATTGTTTTTACTGGTGCTCTTTCGATTACACGAGAAGAAGCTATGAAACTTGCTGCAAGCTGTGGTGCTATTCCAAATGCTTCTGTTACAGCTAAAACAAATTATTTAGTAGTTGGAAATGATGACTATAATAAATTTAAGCTTGGGAATAAAAGTAACAAAATGATAAAAGCAGAACATCTCATTGCTAAAGGACAGGACTTGGAAATGATAACTGAAGATGATTTTTTAGAATTAATAAATTAAATAAAAACGGATAATGTGTCTTGTTTTTTGCCGAACTACACACATTATCCAGAGCATAAGCACTTCGAAAAGTGTTTACTTTGTAATTATATACAAAGTACCTCTATTTTTCAAGTGTTTATGAAAATAAATTAAAGAAAAATGGAGGTATTTTTATGTCAAAAATTAATGTTAGAAAAAGAAAGGATTACTCTGGAATAAAATTTGGAAAACTTACAGCACTACAGTATAAATATTCAAAAAATAATAAGTCTTATTGGTCTTTTATTTGCGAATGCGGAAATATTGTCATAAAAAACGTATCAGATGTAAAACGTGGAAAAGTAATTTCTTGTGGTTGTGCTAAAAAACAGCATTTAAAATCTAAGCATAGTAATTCTCATACAAGGTTATATATCTGTTGGAAATCAATGAAAAGAAGATGTTCAACTAATAAACATTATAAAAATATACAGGTTTGCGATGAATGGAATAATTATATAAATTTTAAAAATTGGGCTCTTCAAAATGGTTATTCAGATAATTTAACTTTAGATAGAATTGACTATACTGGAGATTACGAACCTACTAATTGCAGATGGGTTAATAGTATTCAACAGAATAATAACAAAAGCAACAACATCACTATAACTTATAAAGGAAAAGTACAAACATTAAAAGAGTGGTGTAATGAATTAGATTTACCCTATTCAACTATTTGGTATAGACTAAATCGTCTTAACTATTCTATAGAAGAAGCTTTTGAAAAGGAGGTTGAACATAAATATGGCAACAATAAACGTTCGTAAGAGAAATAATAAATGGCAGTATCAATTTGAAGCTGCAAAAATCGAAGGAAAAAGAAAACAAATTACAAAGTCTGGTTTTAATACTAAAAAGGAAGCTCTTGATGCAGGTGTAAAAGCTCTTGCCGAATATAATAATTCTGGGTTGCATTTTGAACCATCAGAGATATCTGTATCAGATTACTTCGACTATTGGTATAAAAACTATGTAACATTAGAATTAAAAATAAATACACAACAGTCCTATAAGAATTATATTGAAAATCATATCAAACCTAGTATAGGAATTTATAAATTGAAATCACTCACTCCTACTATTTTGCAAGAATTTATAAATTCAAAATATATAAATGGTTTTAGTAAAAGTCACTTAACAAACCTTATGGGTGTTTTATCTGGTGCCTTAAAGTATGCTGTGCATCCATGTAACTTTATAAAAAGTAGTCCTATGCTATATGTGAAATTTCCTAAATACGAGCATTCTAAAACTGATGCAAACCATAAATATATAAAACCTGAGGAATTTGAAAAAATAACAGACCGCTTCCCTTATGGCTCTACTTTTTATTTACCTATTATGATTGGTTATTATACTGGTTTTAGAATTGGAGAAACTTTAGGATTAACATGGGATGATATTGATTTAGAAAATAAAAAAATATCAATAAATAAAATAATCTATTATAATGAAGATACTAAACTGTGGTATTTTGGCACTCCTAAAACACCAACCAGTACAAGAACAATAGAAATAGGAAACACTTTACTCAATATTCTAAAAAAATATAAAAAGGATCAATTACAGAATAAATTAAAATACGGTTGCCATTATACTTGTGTATATGAAGGAATTGAAATTATTGACAATAAAGAATATAGACCTTTATATTTTTTGAAAGCAAATATTCCTTCTGGTACATTAAAAAAAGTGGAAATGGTATGTACAAAAGAAGATGGCGAACTTGTTACTCCTAATTCTTTCAAATATGCATCTAAAGTAATCAATTATGGTTTAGGTATAACATTTAACTACCATTCTTTAAGGCACACCCATGCAACTACTCTAATTGAAAATGGAGCAGAAATAAAAGATGTTCAAGTTAGACTTGGTCATGCTAATATAGAAACAACTTATAATACTTATGTTCATCATACAGAAAAAATGAGTAATAATTCCGTAGAAATATTTGAAAAAGCTGTAAATCAAAATAAGAGTCATTA
>CANPFO010000080.1 GCA_947573555.1 uncultured Clostridium sp.
AGGTAGAATTAAATTATGATTAAATTGGTGCGGTTGAAATTACAATAAAGAAAAACTACTTATGTAGTTTTTTTTATCAATATTTGTTATAATGCTTTTAGAGAGTAGGAGTTTTGTATGCAAAAAAAAGTTGATTTTTTATTAAAGTTAGGAATGTTTTTCTTTTCTATATTAGTTATTTTTTACTTTGTGGTTGGAATGAAAGCAGAACATTTTATAATAAATGATGTTCCTTATTCAATAACCCAAACAGAGAATATAATTTTATCTTTTGTGTTCGCACTTATTTTTTTATTTGTTTTCTTTTCGGTTCCACCATTTGGATTTATTACTTATTATTTAATTTATAGAACCATTACGCAAAACAAAATCCGAAAAAACTCTAAGTTTGAGCAAAAAAATTTAGAATACTGTAGAGAACATTTAAACAACCTCTCTCCTTCTTTACTATCTTATTTAGATAATTTTGAATTAGAGTATGAAAAAGATATCTGTGCCCATATTTTAAAATTAATTTATGAAAAATATATTTCTATAGAAAATAATCAATTCATTATAACAAACAAAGATACAAATATGCTATCCCAATCAGATTTATTTATTTTAAATTCTATAAAAGCAAGAAAAATTAATTTTATGTTTAAAAATCAATATGAAAAAGTAATTGAACAAGAAGCAAAAGAACAAAATTTAATAACGAATAAAAATGAACAAACTGGAAAATTTATTCTTCAATTTTTTGGTCTTACCTTTTTAACCGTTTTTTTCGGTCAATTTGCAATTGCTTTTACTATAAAAAATATTCAAAATTTTTCTTTCATTTTTATTTTAATTGATATTGTATTGATGTTTCTTCCTGGAATTATAATGGTTTATATGTTTATAAAAATATTTATTGCATTCCATTCAAAATATAATTTAATTAGGACAAAAAAAGGAAATCAAATTTTAAAAAATGCAAAAGGACTTAAAAAGTTTTTACAAGATTTTAGTAATCTTGACAATAGTACTTGGAAAGAAGTGTATACAAGAGATTATTACTTAATTTATGCAGTTGTTTTTGGAATCAATGAAAAAATTCCAAAAGAAATTATAGAAATGTTAAAATAGCTTGCATTTCTTTTTTTATTTGTTATACTATATCAAAAGGTGATTTCATGGAAGACATTTATTTTGATCATAGAGAAAATTTAGAAGAAATACACCAACTCTATTATTGGAATTATGGAAGTGAGGGTGTAATTTACCGAATACCAGATGGAAAAAGAAATATATTAATGAAAATATTTTTTGATCATTATAATGGAAAACCGTTTCCAATAAAAACAATGCAAAATAAAAAAAGAAAAATTGACGTTTTAAGGAATATGACATTGCCAAACAAAGTTCAAGTAGAAGGCAGAGTTTTCTTGCAAGACGAATTTATTGGATATATACTTGGGGAAGCTATGAATTACCAAGATTTTTCACTCAATGCATTCACAACGTTTCAAAAATTAGAATTTTTAAAAAAATTAAGAAATCAATTAACAAGATTTCATGACTTAAGAATTATTTATGGAGATTTAAAAAGTGATAATGTTTTATCCCATTATAAAAATTATAGATTAGGTTGTTTATGTGATTTAGATAATGCTCAAATTCATAATCTTCCAATCGATATTCAAAGTGACTATGTAGACGAATTTTTATATCAATATGGAGATATTGATGAAAAACTTGACTGGTATGTATTTAATTTACTTACTTTAGAAGCAATTTATGAATTAGATAAAAGTACTTATATGGCTTATCAAGAAACAAGGGATTTCATGATTCGTTATAAAGGAATTTGTGAAGCTTTAAAAGAGATGCAACATATTACACCTCAATATGAAGGTTCTTTACTTATTGATGAACCAGAGTTTTATAAAGAAATAGGAATACAATATTATAAAAAGAATTAGAAGAAACCCTAATTCTTTTTGCTTATTATTAAAATATATATAAGTAGCCCCCAATATTAGAATAGAAATAGAAATGAAATGAAATATCGAGGGCTGCTTCTAAACACATAGATAAGATTTATAGAATTTTAAGAACATGTCTATCTTATTATGTGATTAGACATTATTTGTTACTATGTCTTGGATTATTTTGTTAATATATATGGATTACTTTCTGTTCCTGTTCCTGCTGTTATTTTTACGCTAGAATCTAGATATACAGCTGGGCGTATCCCAACAGGAGTTTGAACATCCGCTTCCCCTGCCGATTTTATACTAGAATAAACAGCATATACACCCGTTCCATATCCTGTACTAGGGGTGATTGTCCATTGAGAATTAGAATTATCATATATCCAATTATTGCTTATACACACATTGTCTTTGACAGACGTTATAATTGTGGACAATGTGCAATTACTTCCAGCAAATCCAACATCAACCATACTCATAAGGCCAACATAATTTGTTGTAGAAGCATTCTTCTCATCATCAACAAATGACTGCATTTTTGCAGGGCATTCACCTATATACCATGTTGCATTTATGATATATCCTCTATGTGTCGCATCTATATATGTATTATTACTATAAAATGATGACCCATTTAATTTTGTATTTAATGTTGCACCTACCCAATTATTAGTTGGATATGTATTCCATTTATCTATACCATAGTAATAATTTGTCATAATCTTCATACTTCCACTTGTATCTATTCCTATAATTCTCCACTTATGATTCGCATCACATTTGGTTGGATCTGTTATACTTGATGATCCAAAACATACCCAGTTATTTGGATTCTCTCCTCTGTACCGATACATATCTGCCAATAATGGTAAATTATCTTTATTTGTTAAATCACTTCCACTCATTTCTGCAGCCTTCACTGTTACTTTAGGTTTCACACTCGCTGTCTTCCCATTCTTCCCTGTTGCTGTACATGTTAATGTATGCGTTCCTACTGCTAATGTATTTAGATTTGTTACAGTCGTAGTTCCATTCTTACAAACTACTGTTCCTCCCATTCCTCCAAATGTCGCTTTATATAATGTACTCACTGCTACACTTGTCTTCTCTGTCATACTATATGCTGTACTTGTATAACTACTTGTTATTGTTGGTGTTGTTGTATCTATCTTACTTACTGTTACACTCTTTGATGCTGATACTCTTCCTACTCCATCTTTCGCCCATAAATAATATGTTCCATTTGCTGTTATTGTTTTACTAAATGCATAACTTGTCGTTGTTGTTCCTACACTTGTCCATCCTGTCGCACTTGCTGCTGGTTTTGTACTACTTGTTGTCCACATATAATGTGTTACTCCACTTTGGGCATCTGTTATTGTACTTGTCAATGTCGCATTCTTTGCCCATGTTGTTGGATTTCCTCCTATTGCTCCTACTACTGGGACTGCTGTATCTATCTTACTTACTGTTACACTCTTCGCTGTTGATATATTTCCTGCTGCATCTTTTGCCCATATATAATACGTCCCATTTGCTGTTACTTTATGACTTAAACTATATGATGCTGTATTTGTTACTGTTGTCCAACTTGTTGGTGTTGTATTACTTGTTGTTACTGCATATCCTACTATTCCACTATGTGAGTCTGTTAATGTACTTGTTAATGTCTTACTTGTTGTCCAACTTGTCGTATTTCCTCCAATCGCTCCTACTACTGGTTTTGTTGCATCTATTTGATATGTCCCACTACTTTCTTTCTTCGTATTATTATAGGATCCTGTTCCTGTTGCTTCTATCG
>CANPFO010000081.1 GCA_947573555.1 uncultured Clostridium sp.
TCTTCTACTAAAGAAACATCTACTTTATCATCTATAATAATTGTATTCTAATGTTCTTTATTCATATGATATGCTGGAATAATATAGTCATAAGCACTTCTTAACATATCTGAATAATTTGGATCAGTTTTTACATTTAAGTATATTTCCCCTTTAACTTCCATTATTAGAGCAAACCATTTTTTATTTTTTATATGTTTCATTGCTACAGTAATATTGTCACCTGGAAATGGATAATCTTCAAATGTACTAGGCAATGTTGCACAATATTTTATAATTTCTTGCTTGTTCATTATATTATTTTCCTTTTACTAAAGTATTTAAAATACCACTAAACTGATTACTTAATTTACTAATATCATTATTTTTAGTGCTATGGCTCATTATAAAATCTTCTATTTGATTTTCATATCTTCTTAATTCTTCATTTGTATATTCTTTGTCTTCAATATTAATTCCAATGTTTTCTAATAATTTTATTTCATTTGTAGTGCATTTATCTAGTAGATTCATTTTCTCGTTTTCTCTCCTTTTATTTTTTCATTAAAATTATAGCACAGAAATATTCTTTTGCAATAAATTTTTCTATATTTCTTTTACAGCAATCATTAATTCATTTGGTTGTACTGTCATTCTTGCATTTTGGTATGTATATTTTGCATCTGTAAAATATACACTATAACCCATATTTTCAAACTTATTTTTAGCCAATTCTAAAAGTGTATTTGTTTCACTTTCAGTTAAGCCATATTTTACTCTTATTTCATAAAATGTAATTCTAATAAAATTTTCATTTTGTTCTATTTTCTTATCTAAATAATCTACAAATTCTTGCATTGTCATTGATATCTTCCCTCTTTCTTTGTATATATTACCACAAAATGTCAAAAAAATAAAGCCAGATTATATAATCTCATATAACCTGACTTTTTACTACTAATTTACTTTTTCTATAATTTTTAAAGGTGGAAATGTGCATATATAACATGGTCTTTTGGTATTAATTTTCTTTTTCATATAGTTTTTAGTTTCAATGATAATTATTAACTTATCAGATTTTGAAATAGTATCAATATTTTTATATAAATTATCTATTTCATCTTCTTTAATCGCTATAATATCATAACTAACATACCTCGTTTTTAATGTTACATTTACTGGATATTTTCCTTTTTTAATTTCTGGGTTTCTTTCTAAATAATCCATAACTACATCAAATGCTGCAACATTTCTATTGTTCATTTCTTTTGTTCTATATCTGATTATATTTGTTTTCTTATCTCTAACTAATACTTTATTTGCTACTAAAACATCTATATCATTTATGGTACAATCACACACCTTTAAAATATGTTCTTCTCTTAAAGATTGAAAATCCCATAGTAATTTTGCTATTTTATTTTGTTTTTCATTCATCTGCATCACTTCCTATAACTTTTACTAAAGAACTGTAGATTTTTCTTTTTTCTTCTACTATTTTATAAATTTTAATAATTACTTTATCTCCTGGAAGTGGTGGCCTATCTAGCCAAGTTGGAAGAGTACAAACTGAATCTACTCCTTGCATAATATTTGCAAAGATACCGATTGTCTGTATAACCTGTTATTGTTGCTAGATATTCGCCTTTTTCTGTAAAATCTTTTCTAATATTTTTAAATGGATCTTCTAATAATTCCTTAATTGATATTTTTATATTCTTCTTTTCTTCATCAATTTCTTTTACTATTACTTTTATCTGTTCATTTATTTTATACAGTTTAGAAACATCTTCAACATATCCATATTGCAAGTCTTGTGCTTTTATTATGAAATCCATTCCTAAACATTCTATTCTTATGTATTTTCTCCAAATTCCAACTACTTTACTGTAGACTTTATCTCCAACTTCTAGCTTTTTCAAATTAATGTCTCTTATTCTTTCCATTGCTTTTATTCTTGAGCCTACTGCTTTAGAGCTTATTTTATCCGCTTCTATAATTATAAACTTTATTTCTGCTCCCATCATATTTCTTAATAGTTTTTTATCATTTTTACCATCTTCTATAATTTCTGTAGCTGGTATTAATACCTTTATGCCCTTAAAATCTACTATTGCACAAGTAATATTGCTATCTTTCATTTTTTCTGTTTCTATTGCAATAATATTTCCTGTTAAAATTTTTCCTTTTGTCTTAGATGAATTAATGTTTTGCCAAGTTATTTTTTCTTGTAATTCATCTGTCATAATTCTTCACCTCTTTCCTATTTTTTAAAAATTCTTAAATGATAGTTCTTCTTTCTTTTCTTTCTGTGTTTTCATATTTTCTTGTTCTATGTTATCTTTAAATTTTTTCTTTTGTTCTTCAAGTGTAATATCTTTTAATTTACTAGCTTCAGAATGCTGTGAATAATCAAATTTATTACATATGAATGGCTTTCTACCTCTTACCATCACAATTTCTTTATTATGATCCATTTTCAATAATTCATCTGGATTCATTAAATTTCTTTTATTTGTTGCTACATTAGCCATACCATAAGTAAACTTACCATCAAATCCGAGCTTCTTTCCTTATTGCATTAGTTTCAACAGTTGCTACACCTAGATAGGAAGTAATATATTCTGCTGTCATAATATCTCCGACATCCGCATACATATTTTTGTATCACAATTACCGTAATATTTCTTGCCATACATCATCATCATAACGATTTTTCAATTGTGCAATATTTTGAAATATTAGGCATAAATTCAGCAAACGGCTTCTGGTTGTGCTAATCTTCTTCTGTAGGTCTAATATCTTTCCTATGTTGGTGAACTCATCTAAAATTAATGTTGTTTCTACTGGTAGTCTACCATCTGGCATACTATCTGCTAATTTGATTAATTTGATAAATAAAAATGAAAAAAACAGCGTATTTAAAAAATCAAATGTTGAATTAGTATCACTTGTTATTACAAATACACAAGTCTTTCTCTTTCCTATCATTTCAAAATTAATTTCATCTTTATTGGTTATATTTCTTATTCTATCTGTTTGAAAAATCTGTAATCTAGTTGCAAGTCCTGTTACAATACTTTGTTTTACTATGTCAGTTGCTTGTGCATATATGTTATAAGACAATTTTGTTGGACCTTCTGTATCAAAAAATAAATTATCAATTTCTTTTATATTTCCACTTGCTAAACAATCATAAATAAATCCTAGATTTTTATTTTCTTCTTTATCAACATAGTGAATTACATATAACAATAATGCTTTTAATAAGTTTTGTTCTCCACGATTCCAAAATTCATCTCCTCCAGATTTTCTCTCTAGCTGTGTTCCTTCTATAACAATTTGACTAAATATTTGTGCATCTGTTTCATCTTCGACAAATCCTATAAATTTTGAACCATTTGAATAAGTTGGATTTACAAGATTAAATACTTCAACATCATATCCTTTTTCTTCTTCCAAATATTTTCCTAATTTTCTATATTGTTCTCCCTTTGGATCTGTGATTACTAAACTCATATCCCTATTAATTGATTTTTGTAATTCTTCTTGTGCTAATTCAATTGCATTTGGTATAG
>CANPFO010000082.1 GCA_947573555.1 uncultured Clostridium sp.
AGTTAGAAATATACACATCATTTGAATAATTAAAAACTAAAAAAGTAATATTTTTGATAATCACTCTATGTGGCTCAATATATGTAAGATTAGTTCGCTCTAATTTTCTAATGCTACCATTTACAAAGGTAGGAGTAACTTTTGAAAACTCACATATAAATTCAAGTCGCTGTTTTAGACATTCCTCAAATTCTAATTCTTGCTTAATTATCTTCATTTCAAGCACCATCCTTTCATTTGGATGATTTTAATATTGTTTTTAGGCAACAAAAAAATCAACCAGATTTTATTTTCTGATTGATTTCTGTATCACATCTATTCAATTTAGTTCGAACAGATACGTCGTTGGTGCTCCCTCAAGGATTCGAACCTTGGACCCACCGGTTATGAGCCGGTTGCTCTGACCAACTGAGCTAAGGGAGCATTAATGTCTTTTTGCTTAACGCAATATAAAGTATAAACTATTTTATATATATTGTCAAGATATTTTTTAAATTTTTATAAATTTTTTGAAACAAGTATTTTTTCTATAATCATAATATACAATTAGGATATTGTAATTTTATATTAGGTTATGTATAATTAACTCATAAAATAAATTAAAACTAAGAAAAACAAAAAAGTGCTAAATATGAATTTAATAATGTTGTTGATTCAATTTTTATAGAGCCAAATATTAACCAATATAAATAAAGAATTAATAATGTATATAATTTTCAAAATTATATAAAATAAAATACAAAGGAGGTTTCATATATGGAACAAAAAATTAAAGCCGTACAATATGGTGTAGGAAAAATGAGTATATATACAATGAGATATATGCTAGAAAAAGGAGTAGAAATAGTAGGTGCAATAGATGTAAATCCACAAGTTATTGGAAAAGATATAGGAGAGATATTAGGAAGAGAGAAATTAGGAGTAATAGTTACAGATGTAAAAGACGCAAGACAAATGTTAGAAAATACAAAACCAAATGTATGTATAGTAACAACAAGAAGTTTATTTTCAGAAGTAGAAGAAGCATTTATGTTATGTGCAGAACTTGGAATAAATGCAATTTCAACATGTGAAGAAGCATTTTATCCTGAAAACTCAAATCCTGTTTTGACCAAAAAAATTGATGAATTAGCAAAAAAGAATAACTGTACAATAACAGGAACAGGGTATCAAGATATTTATTGGGGACAACTTATATCATCAATTGCAGGTTCAACACAAAAAATAACTAAAATAAAAGGAAGCTCAAGCTACAATGTTGAAGATTATGGAATAGCATTAGCAGAAGCACATGGTTCAGGATTAACTATCTCTGAATTTGATAAGCAAGTAGCATCAGTTGATAGAATTTCAGATGAGGAAAGACAAAAAATGATAAACAATGGAGAGTATTTACCATCATATATGTGGAATGTAAATGGATGGCTATGCTCTAAACTAGGATTAACAGTAATTTCTCAAACTCAAAAATGTGTGCCACAAACATATAAAGAAGACATTTATTCATCAACACTAGATATGACAATAAAAGCTGGGGATGCTACAGGAATGAGTGCAGTTGTAACAACTGAGACAAAAGAAGGAATAACAATAGAGTCAGAATGTATAGGAAAAGTATATGGACCAGATGAGTTCGATAAAAATATTTGGACAGTTGAAGGAGAACCAACAACAACTATTACAGTAGAAAGACCATCAACAGTAGAATTAACTTGTGCAACTGTAGTAAATAGAATTCCAGATGTAATAAATGCAGAACCTGGATATGTGACAACAGAAAAGATAGGAGATTTGCATTTTAAATTAAAAATGTAAAAAAGAGATTTAAGACCTAACTCCTAATACTGTAGTTTAGATTAAGGATAGTTATATATTAATATTTAAGTCAAAAACATATTTAGGGTCTACCATTGGGTCTTTGACTTCACAATATTAATATATAACTATCCTTAATCTAAACTACAGTATTAGGAGTTAGGTCTCAAAAGTTCTTTTTTATTTTGCCATTTTTTCTTGACAAATAAAAACAGATGTTCTAGAATAATAGTGGTGAATATAAATATGGAAAAACAGATATTACATGTTGATGTGAATAATGCGTTTTTATCTTGGTTGGCTGTATATAAATTGCAACAAGGAGAAAAGGAAGATATAAGAGAACAAGTCGCAGTAATAGGTGGAGATGAAAGCAAAAGGTCAGGTATAGTTTTAGCTAAAAGCTCTAAAGCAAAACAATTTGGAATAGTTACAGGGGAAACGTTATATAGTGCTAGACAAAAATGTAAGAATTTACAAGTATATCAAGGAAATTTTAAAATATATAAAGAATATTCAAACAAATTATATAATTTATTATTAGAATATACTGATAAAATAGAAAGATTTTCAATAGATGAATGTTTTCTAGATATGACAAATTATTTAATGAATGATACTTTGCTGAATAAAGCAAATGAAATAAATAGGAGAGTAAAAGAAGAACTAGGATTTACTGTAAATGTAGGAGTGGCAAATAATAAATTACTTGCCAAAATGGCATCAGACTTTACAAAACCAAATAAAGTGCATACTCTTTTTAAAGAAGAAATATCGAGTAAAATGTGGAGTTTGCCAGTATCAGAATTATTTATGTTAGGAAAAAAGACTGTTCCCAAATTATATAATATGAAAATAAAAAAAATAGGGGATTTAGCAAAAGCAGATAAAAATATATTAATAAAAAAATTTGGTAAACATGGAAAACTAATGTGGGAATATGCAAATGGAATAGACGAATCTGAAGTACAATATGTACAAGAACCACCTAAAAGCATAGGAAATTCAGTAACTTTACCAATAGACATTGCAAATATACAGCAGTTAGAAGAAGTTTTAGTGGCTTTAGTAGAACAGGTTACATATAGATTAAGAAAGCACAAGATGAAGGCAAATGTTGTTAATGTACAACTAAGAACAAATAAATTTGAAAATTTTTCGCATCAAGCTAAATTAGATAATGCAACATCAAGCACAAAAGAAATTTTAAAAAAAGCTAAAGACTTATTAAATGAAATGTATAATATAGGAATGCTTATAAGATTAATAGGTTTAAAAGTTGATAATTTAATATCAAAAGATGAAATACAAATTTCTTTATTTGAAAATACTAAGAATACTAAGAAGCAAGAAAAACTGGATAATATAATAGATGTATTAAATGAAAAGTACGGATATAATTCAATTATTAGAGCTGGAAAAATGAAAGCAGATGAGATTGTTAAAATAGTTAATAAAGATGAAAAATAATTTTTTTTTTAGAAATGTATTGACAAAAAAATGTAAAAAGCTTATAATAGCTATTGTCAGATAATTTGACATTTCTAAAATTTATATGGGTAGGTGGCCGAGTGGCTAAAGGCGGCAGACTGTAAATCTGTTCTCATTTGAGTACGATGGTTCGAATCCATCCCTGCCCACCAAAGGATAATATCGTCGCACCAGACGAAAAAACGATTAAATCGA
>CANPFO010000083.1 GCA_947573555.1 uncultured Clostridium sp.
CTGTTTCTATCAAATTTGCTCCTTTTTCTCCATCTAAAGCATAGTCTACTTCATAGCCTACATTTTTTAGTGCAATACTTATCAAGTCTACTATTGGAAACTCATCTTCTACTACCAAAATTCTATTCATAATTATAACTTACTCCTTCCTTAATAAATTTTTACAACTATATATTCCAATGGCACTTGGAATGGCTATATATAACCATTTTAAGTTTCCATCCATAAGTATTATTTTACTTAAATTTAGCATTTTATCTACACTTATTATATTTAAAAATTCAATACCTAACTTTGCTACTATTATAGGTATTAGCATTATTGTACTTGCGACTAATATAGTATAAGTTGTATTCTTTAATTTTAATGAGATCCATAGTATAAATAATATTATACTAATAAAAATTATAAATCTTACCAAATAATTGATTACTGTAAACCCTAATATACTAATTCCAGAATGTAAATTACCAAAGTATCTTAAACTTGTTATACTTGCTGTAATATTGTCAAATCCATATATTTGACCTACTTTAATTATTTCTGGTATTATACTAATCATAAAAATAATTAAGCCTGTAATCAAACAAACTATTATTTTTGCTTTTGTGGTTACTGCTTTTCCTTTAGGTATTGTATTTAATATCTTATTCATTCCAGTTTTATATTCCATTACAAAAATGACTGAAAAAAAGATTTCTGCCATAACAATTAAATAAACATCACTTTCTATAAAAGCATTTTCATTTATTCTTAATAACTCCTTATATCCTGTATCATAAACAAATTCTGCTTTTGGATTTTCTTTGATATATTCATATTGTTTTACTATCCTCAAAAATATTTCTTCGCTACTTAAAATCTCATTATATGGTTCTTCGTATCTTATTGCTTCCTCTTTGCTTATTTCTCCATTTTGCAATTTTTCTTCTATATTTTCTATTGCAAGTTTTGCTTTTTCAAATTTCTCTTGTTCTTTGAGTATGATGCTTTCTTTTTCTTCTGTTAGTTTTCCACTAAATGTTTTCATATAATTTTTGTATATATTCTCACTAAAAGAAATATTTTTGTTTGCTATTCTCAAACCATATATTTGAAATGCTGTAAAAAGCAGAAGAATAATAAGCACCTTATTTATTATCATCATTTTATAAAGCTCACACCAAAAAATTTTTGTAAATATTCTTGGCTTGATTATTGTAATGCTTTTTATTTTTTTTAATAAACGATTCTCTGTAAGTCCTAAATCTTTTCTTTTAGTAAAGATCCAAACATTAGCAAATCCAAATATGAACAATAATATTATAGCAAAAAATAGACTTAAATGTAATACATTTTGCATATTTCCCATAATATTTATATTCATATATGTTTTATAGATACTATTTACTTCTATTAAATTTATAATATTAATCACTCTAAACACATTATATTTTGAAATAGGATCTATTGTTTTGTATAACAAAAAGCTAATGCCAAAAATTAAAATTAAAGCAATGTAATTTGAAGTATTATTTTTGGCTAGATTAGAAACGAGCAATATCATGAGTGATACTATAAAAAATACAGCTATTTTTGTAATTAAGAATAAAGCAATATACCCACCAATACTTATTTGCAATGTAGAATAAATAAATGTATTTATGGATTGCAAATTTGCACTTAAATCTCCATATCCTATTGTCATTCCATAATAAATAAAATTTATAACATATAAAATTAGCGAAATAGCCAAAATCACAATAAACATTACAAATATTTTTGACAAGATTGTTTTATATCTTCCGTTCTTTGTACTTTTAATAAGTGGAAATAAGTTCTTTTCTCTTTCTTCATATATGATGATAGTCGCTATTACAAATATCATAAGAACTATGAAAATATCTGTTATTCCCATATTGGTAAAACTATCAATTCCTTTTGATGGAATATAATGTACTTCTACATCAAGCATTTTCTCATAGTTTTTAGCCGTATCTTTTATGTTTTTATTTGAAAAGTCATCTTCTGATTCTTGAAAAATTGATATAGTTTCTAGGTTATCTGCTTTTTCTAAAATTCCAGTAATAGTATTTTTATAATTTTTACATTCATCATATTCTTTTTTGATTTCTTCAAAAAATTGGGGTTCTTTTGTTTCATCTCCAGTATATTTATAAGTTCTATTTTCGTATTCATTTATGTATTTATCATAAAGTTCTTTATTTTCATTTTTTAAACTTTCTGCAAATTCTCTTATATATTCACTTTCACTATTTTTATTGTTTATTATATTAGTTATGATGCTAAAAGCATTGTTTCTTTCATATTCTCTATTTATTAGTTCTTCTTTTTCTAATTCTGGCAAGTGCTTTAGTTCTTCATTTAAGAGTTTATATGCCGAATATGGAATTTCATCTTTTTTTACAATATTTCCAGTATAAATTAGTATTACAATATCTGCTAATACAAATGCTAGTAATGTATATAAAAATAGTTTGCTTGTAAATATTTTTAAGAATTCATATTTAATAGTTCTATTCAAATTCTATTTTCCTCCTTATTATATGAAAATTTAAAAATTTTCATATAAATATTTTGTGCACAAATTTTATTACATAAAATTTGGCACACGAACAACTATCGTGGCGTAAAAACATGATAAAATGTTATAGTATCTTATTAATGCCACTGTTGTTCTTGAAAGATATTCATATATACATCTTCTAAATTTCCATTTTTCGCATATTTCTTTATTAATTTCTCTGGTGTATCTTTTTCTTTTAATACTCCATTTTTTAGAATAATAATTTCGTTTGCAATGTTTTCTATATCTGGAACTATATGTGTTGCAATTATAACTATTTTATCCTTTGCAAGTTCACTCATTAATTTTTTCACTCTAATTCTTTCTTTCGGATCTAGTCCTGCTGTTGGTTCATCAAAGATAAGTAGTTTTGGATTTCCTATAATGGCTGCTGCAATTAATAATCTTTGTTTCATTCCTCCAGAATACATTTCAATTTTTTTGCCAAGTTCATCTTGTAAATTGACACTTCTACTTACTTTTTCAATTTGATTTTCTATGTCTTCTTTTGGAATATCCTTTAATACTGCAATATAATTTAAAAATCTCTTTGCTGTAAAGCCATTGTATAAACCTTGTTGTTGTGGCATATATCCTAATATTTCTCTATATTTTGCACCTAATACATTACTTTCTTGCCCATCCCATAGTATTTTTCCAGTATTTGCATTTAAGTTATCTGTTATAATATTCATTAATGTACTTTTTCCTGCTCCATTTGGTCCGAAGTAGCCCTACTAATCCATTTTCTAGTTTAAAATTTATATTATCAAGTGCCTTTTTTTCATTATAGCTTTT
>CANPFO010000084.1 GCA_947573555.1 uncultured Clostridium sp.
ATTTATTATACACTCTCTCATAAAATGTGTCCATATATCTATTCTAACACCATTTATCATTCTTTCAAAATCTTTATAATATATATTCTTTACTTCACTTACTTCTTCTTTTTGTAATTTAAGCAAATTAATATCCAAGTCCATTTCTATTAAATACACATCATAAAATTGATTATCTAAAAATTTTCCATTGTTTTCTACTACTTCTTGTGAAAAAGTAAATAAATATTCTAATTTTTTAGTATCTAACTGAATACCTATTTCTTCTTCAAATTCTCTTTTTATGCTATCTATTTCTTCCTCACCACTTACGGGATGCCCTACTACTGATATATATAATTTATTAGGATATACATCTTTATTAGCACTTCTTCTTTGAACTAGTAATTCTTTATTTGAATTTATTATCCATATATGTACTCCCTTATGCCAATATCCTTTACTATGGACTTCTTTTCTAGGCCTCTTTTCCCCTGTTTTGTTTCCATTACAATCTAATATATCTAAATATTCCATAATATAACCTCCTAAATTTAGTGTTTTCTATATTCTTCTAACTTTTTAGTTACTGTTCCATATATATAGAAACTTCCTACAAAAAATATAACATCATTTTTATAATTCTCTTTTACAAAATCAATTGACTTTTGTAAATCTTGTACATATAGTTTTTCATTATTAGTATATTTTTTTGCAGTTTCCAAAAGTTCTTCCTTTGCAACATATCTTTCTTTATCATTACCATCAGTAAAAATAAAAACTGATTTTTCATCTTCTAAAAGCTGTTGTAAAATCATTTTATAGTCTTTGGTTTTTAAAATTGAAATGATGAAAACTCTATTTTGTTTTTTATAATACATTTCTAAACTTTTTCTAAAGTTTTCTATTGCAGGTTTATTATGTGCACCATCAAATATCATTAACGGCTTTTGATTTATCGTTTCAAACCTTCCTCTATGTATTACAGTTTTCAAGCCTATTCGTAATGCATCCTCTGGAATACTATATGACTTTTCTCTTAATATTTCAATACATTCTATACATATACTGCTATTTAATAGTTGTTTCTCTCCCTTTAGGTTAATAACAATGTCCTTGTAACTTTTGTAGTCAAACTTTTGAAAGTCTTGATTATATGAATAATTCTTTATATCTTGTTTCTGTACAAGATGTAATTTATTTTTTCTTTGTATGCATGTTTCTTTTATTTTATCATTTACATCATTGTCCATTGATAATGCAAATACAGTTTCTGAGTTTTCTTTTATTATTCCTGCTTTTTGCTCTGCAATTTCTACCAATGTTTTTCCTAAAATATGCATATGATCATATCCTATACTAGTTATAATTGATACTATTGGAGTTACTATATTAGTACAATCATATAATCCACCAAGTCCTGTTTCTAATACTACAAAATCACAATTGTTTTCATAAAAATATAGAATAGCCATTGTCGTTTCTAATTCAAATAATGTTATTGGAACTTCATTTTCATTATTATATTTATCTATTTTTGGTTTTATTTTTTGTATTAGGCTCTCCATTTGTTCATTTGTTATATTTTTATTATTAATAGCTATTCTTTCATTATATTTTACTAAATGTGGACTAATAAATTTTCCAACTTTATATCCTGCATTTATTAATATATTTGTCATCATTTCAGTACAACTACCTTTTCCATTTGTACCAGCTATATGTATTACTTTTAAATCTTTCTCAGGATGTCCAAATTCATCCATAAAATATTCCATTGCCTTTAATGTTGGATTTTTTGTTCCTTTAAAAAATTTTGATAAATATTGTTCTACATCCATTCCATACATCTCCTTTGTTTTAAAGTTTTATATAATAGGAAAGTATCACTTTCCTATTATGCAAAAAAGAAGATACTAAAATCTTCTTTTCCACTTTATTCATTGATTATATATTACTACATTCTCTTTAATTTATCAACACTAATTATTTTTCTTTTTTAATATATTCTACTCCATATTTATCTAATAGGTCTAACTTAATTTTTCCTTGTTTTAAAGCTTCTTCAGCAATTAACACACTACCATCTTTAAAATATACCATTACCAGTTTTGTTTTTTGAGTTTGATAATAATATTCATATTTCTCATCTTCAAAAAACTTATATTCTATATTGGCAAGATTATATCTATCTGCATCACGCATCATAGTAAGGTCTACTATTTTAGGTTCATCTGTATCTTCAATTTTTTCTAGAATATCGTCATTATCTACTTTTAGTGCAAAATATGGATTATCTGAATTTGCCTCTTTCATGAATATAACGAATTTATCTTGAAAATAGCAAAATTTTGTATCTTCGCCTATTCCCATATACTCTGTAACCATAGTTGCTTTACTAGATAAATTACAGCCTTTCTCATTTAATGAAAAATTCACATTTTGAATTACATCATATATAATAAGTCCTTGTGAATCTTTTATTTCTTTTCCATATAAGTCATTATAACTAATTAATCCATTTACTCTAACATAAGGAACTCTTAACTCATCATCTTCTGAAAACTCTCTACTTCCAGTATATTGCTTTTCCTTTTCTTTTATATCTTTGTAGTACTGCTCAAAATTTTTATTCTCATCTGTTCTATAAAGTATTATTTCATCTCCTTCTTTAGTTTTTAATTTCACTACAAAATCATTACTTGATAAATAAGGTTTTTTATCATAATTATAAAATAAAACTTCTATATTTTTGTCCATACTTTCTGGGCTTGCATTATTTATGCCAAAAAACTTCACTGGTTCTTCCCCTTCTCCAAACTTCCATTTATAATCATTGCTAAAATTATCAAACACTTCTAAGAAATTTAATTCTTTATTTAATGTTGCATCAATTTTATATCCATTTGTACTTGTTCTTTCTACATTTATATTATAGTCTTTTGAATCTAACATTTCTTTTGAAAACTTACTTTCATTTAATTCATCTACAATTTTTAAAGATGTATCAATTTCTATTTGTTTTTTTCCTATTTTCTCCCCTAGGTCTTTCCAAGCTAAATCTAATGTTCCAACCCATAAATTATTAATTGTTTTCTCATCAATTGTGCTTTTATAAGAAGGTTGCATTGTAACATTTTGATTTTTATTTAAATTTTTGTATATCTTAGTTACTGCATATACAGCCCCAGATAAAATAATAGTAATACCTAATAATAAAATTGCAATTTTTGATACTTTTTTCATTTCTCTTATTCCTTTCTTTATTAATATTTTTTGCAATTCTTTCTTACCTCTATGGATAAGATTTGGATCTATGTCAAGTTTTTGGACACTTTTTTTGAGAATTTTTTTATATTTT
>CANPFO010000085.1 GCA_947573555.1 uncultured Clostridium sp.
CAGAGGTAAAGTCCCCCACCATTTTTTAGAAAACTCTTTTATATAGTTCTTTTTTATTCTTCATCAACATTTGTATTCTCATTTGATGTTTGCTTTGTATTTCCTTGATTTGAGCTTTGTTGTGCACTTAAAGTGTTAAGAAAATCTATAACACTTATTTCTATATTTTCTCCATAATTCATATAGTAATGTTTTTCCCCTAAACTTATTGTCATATATACATCATCTAGTACTGGATAGCATAATTCCTTTCCTACTGAGTTTATTAATGTATATTTTTTATTTTGACAAGCAACTAATACATTATATTCTGGTATAATTAATAAATTCATAGCATTTTTATTATTTGAAGCAACATATCCTAAGCTATCATATTTAATATCTAATATTTTGTTACCATTCTTATTAAATGCCCCCCAAAGATTATCTTTCTTTACAGGTATCATTCCATTATCTAATAAATATTTATTCTTTATATCATTTTTTTCAAATAATGTGTTATCAATTCCAATTTCATCATATTCAATATGAATTACAATATTTCCTTTTGAATCTATTACTCCATATTTTTGATCAATTCTTGCAACATATAGTCCTACGTCTTTATCTATTAACTCTAAATTATTATATAATATTTGTACTTTTGTTTCTTTTTTAGCAGAAATTATTCCAACCTTTTTATTGCTTTCAACCAAAAAATCACCTGAATTTGGCAGATATTCTATATAATCATATTTTGGTTCTATAATTACATTTCCTTTTACATCTATAACAGCATAGTTTTTTCCTTGATTTTTTGTAACAACCAACATATTATTTAGAACTGCCTTTTTATTTGTAAATACCTCACTTATTTCATCATATCCATAATCTAATATTCTTGTTGAATATGATTCTATTAGATATTGTGTTGTATATATATTAATTGTATTTTTTGAGGTATAACCAAATGATATATTAAATGCTGTTTCAATTGCATCTATTGGAGCATATAATTTTCCATTTATCGCTTTTACTGGTTTAGATGAATAAAAGTAATCATAATTTCCATTTTTATCTGACATTAATAATTTATACATTTTATTTGAATTTAAAGAAAAGTTTGTAATCTCATCTTCACTTTGTATATAGCATTTACTTGCTTCTTCTGATTTTTCTGTAAATTCTCCACTATAACTTTCATATCCTAAGTAAGTTGCTATGTCTCTTATTGGAAAATATATTGTTTCATCCTCTTCTATTACCATCATTGATTTTACTTTTTCATTTTCTACTCCATTAATATACAATCTTAATGTGTTTTGTTTTATATACATTATTGCACAAAATATTCCAATAATGATTAATACTAAGATTGCCATAATAGCAAGTATCATTTTTGTCATCTTCTTAGAATTGTCCACTTTTTTTGTTTGAAATTCTTCATCTATTAAATTCATTTGTACTCCTCCCCCATATTTATGGAATACTAGTATCCATATTTTTTATAAAATTCATTCTTAAATGTCAACAAATTATCATTCTCTATTTCTATTCTAACTCTTTCCATCAAATTAGTCAAGAATCTTAAATTGTGAATAGATAAAAGTCTCACACCTAATATTTCATTCGTTTTTACTAAGTGCCTTATATATGCCCTTGTATAATTTTTGCAAGTATAACAATCACATTCATCATCTAATGGTCCCCAATCTCTTTCATATGTTGCATTTCTTACAACCACTTTTCCATGTGATGTCATTGCAGTTCCATTTCTCGCTATTCTTGTTGGCAAAACACAATCACACATATCAATACCTGCAATTGCCGCTTCTATTAAATAATCTGGAGTCCCCACTCCCATTAAATATCTTGGTTTATCTTTTGGCATTTTAGGTGCTGTATAATATAAAATATCCAAAAACTCATCTTTAGGCTCTCCTACACTTATTCCACCAATTGCATATCCTGGTAAATCCAATTCAACCAAATCCTCTAAGCTTTTGTCTCTTAAATCCTTATAAAATCCACCTTGAATAATGCCAAATAATGCTTGATTATCTGTTATATGAGCCTCTTTACATCTCTTAGCCCATCTAGTCGTCCTCTCCATTGAATTTTTAGTATATTCATATGTAGATGGATATGGACAGCACTCATCAAATGCCATTATTATATCTGCACCTAAATCCTCCTCAGTCTTCATCACACTCTCAGGTGTGAAGAAATGTCTACTTCCATCTAAATGAGACTTAAACTCGACACCTTCTTCTGATATAGTCCTTAAATCACCTAAACTAAAAACTTGAAAACCTCCACTATCAGTCAAAATAGGCTTGTCCCATTTCATAAAATTATGAAGTCCCCCCGCTTCTTTAACAATATTTTGTCCTGGCCTTAAATACAAATGATATGTATTTGATAAAATTATTTGAGCTTTAACCTCCTCCTTTAGCTCCTCTGGCGTCATTGATTTTACTGTAGCCTGAGTCCCTACTGGCATAAAAATTGGCGTTTGTATATCTCCATGTGGTGTATGTATAACCCCTCTTCTTGCTCCTGTCTGTTTACATTCGTGTAATAATTCATATGTTACTGCTTGTTTCATTTTTTCCCTCCTTGTGCCAAAGGGGTCGTCCCTTTTTGGCACACTTTCTTATTTTTTATTAATCTTCTTATTTTTTCTCTACTCACTTTTACAATATTTTCCAATTCTCTATATGGTACTTTATACTTAATTTTTAGAATACTACAAATTTCAAATAACTTTTCTTTGTCTTCTTTTAACTCATCAATCGTTATATTTTTCTTTCTTAAATATTCTATTAAAATTATATTTATATCTTCATTAGAAATTTCTTCAAAATCAGAAATACATTCTATTTGTATATCATCATTATCATGCATTTCTTTATATTGTTTTTTAGACTCAAATATTTGTATAACATTATTTCTTCTATCTTTCCAATAGCTAACATAACTACTGAATTTATAGTCTTTTGCTTTACTACATATCTGAGCTTTAACAGGATTATTGTGTATATATATAACTGCATTTCTTAAATGATTTATATTTTTAATTATTTGAGTATGGAATCTATCTTTATAAACATATCCTTGTCTATTGTGTCTTTTATTATAATATATTGCATATGATGTATTTATTTTATGCATATAGTTTGATAAATCTCTTTGCTCTTTAAATTTTATTAAGATATGTAAATGATTACTCATAATACAGTATGCGATAATATTAATATTAAATTTTTCTTGATTTTCTAAAATTAATTTTCTTATTTCTTCTTTTTCATTTGTTTTTTCATAAATATATT
>CANPFO010000086.1 GCA_947573555.1 uncultured Clostridium sp.
ATAAAGCTGATTTTCATTTAGATACTGAAAATAAATTAAGAGATGTGTATTATAAGGAAACTGAAGAAACAGATAATGGTTTAAAGCATCCTGCCTCTTTATACTTTCCATTTCACGAAAAATTTGGGCTAATGCTATTAAGATTTTTAAATGCTGACTTATCTAACTACGAAATGGCTAATAAAACTTTCTTTTATGCTTATGGTTTTGAGATATTAAGAGATTTAGATAAGGATTATAAATTTGAATTAAGTAGTAATTATGGCAGTAATGGAAGTTATCTAAAAGCAACTACTAAAATATTTGAAGATTTACAAGAAAATCTAATTGATTTGCAACAAGAACTAATAAAAGCTGTTACCTATATCTATAACTTAAATAATAATACTGAATTAGAGAAATATACATATAGTGAACGATATGCAGTTTATTTAATAAAGAGAATGGGAAAATTACATACATACTATAAGAATGACTTTGTTATGCGAGATAGTTATTCAAAGAAATATCAAGAATTTTGTAATAAAAATGAATATGATATATTAGAATCTTTACATACTAAAAATATGTTTCTTTCAATGAGTGATACTCATAAAAGTAACGATTTATCAAGTATTTGCTATGCTATCATTGATGAATTATCAAAAACACCTAACTATCCAATAAAAAAATGTCAAAATTGTGGAATGTACTTTATTCCAACATCAAAAGTAGATGAAATTTATTGCGACTATCCAAAAGAAAACTCAAAATCTTGTAGAGATTTAGGTGCTTTTCAATCTTATACTGAAAGATTAAAGCAAAATAAGGCTATGGGCGAATACAGAAAAACTTATCAACAAAAATTTATGCAAGTTAGAAAAAATAAAGAACTTTCTAAAGATTTTGAAACTTGGAAAAAACAGGCTAAAGAAAAAATTAATCTTATGAAAAAAGGAAAACTTACTGAAGATGAAGTTTATGAGTGGATTCTAAAAAATAAATAATATTTATTTTTATTCTTATATTCTAATTTTTTCCTTAACAGATTAGAGGGACAAAAGACAATATTTTATTGCCTTCTGTCCCTCACTTTTATTGTAGAATGTATTTATTAGAATATAAGGAGTGTTTTTACTATGAATCGCCGTAGAGGAATTAATAATAAATTAAATGTTATATCTGAAAACTTTAAGAAATTCCGTGCAGAAAGTGGATTTTCTCAAAAAGTTTTATGCGAAAAATTAGAATTGATTGGTCTTAATTTATATAAAGCTGATATATATGCTATTGAGCATAATAAACGTTGTGTAAAAGATTATGAATTATTAGCATTTTCAATCGTTTTTAATAGACCTGTTGCTGACTTCTATAAAGATGTTAATGATTTTAGTTGATTTTAGTTTTTGATTTTGTACTTAATTAAGTTCCGAAAACTGGTAATAGTTTTACTATACCAACTGCTTAATTAAGTACATTTTTCTTTGATCTTGATACCATCTATTAGACCGAATTTTATATGCTAGATGTGTTTTAAAATTACATATTTCATATATTAGATTATTTATTTCTTTTAGTTTTTCTTTTTCTGTATCATCTAATTTTTCAATTAATGTATTACTTGCAACTTTTAATTTTTGTATCGCTATTTTATATTCTGTACTATCTGAATATGCATCTTCACATTTTTTTAATTTATCGTCTATATTTTTATCATATAAATTTAATGCTACAAATTCCATAGGTTCTTGAATTTGTTTTATATAATTTAAATATATCTTCTTTCTAGCTTTTACATCTTTTTTTACTTCATCAATTGTTTCATATTTTTCAAACACATTTATTACATCTATAAATTGAGCCATCATAAATAGTTCTATGTCTTGCCTTGTAAGACTTTTATCATTGTTCATCTTATTTCACCTCCCTCCTCAACCATTTTATTTATCATATCACTTTTTAAAATTTTCGACAATACTTTACTGTCGCATATTTTTGTTGTATAATAAATTTGAAAAATTTTTATATGAGGAGAGTGTATATATGAGTAAGCTATACAAAAGATATAATGAATTAAAAGCTACTAATGACAACCAATTATATTTATTTAAATCTGGTATGTTTTTTATTTTTTTAGATAATGATGCTAAATTAATATCTAATGAACTAAATTTAAAATTAACAAAATTAAATGATAATATTGTAAAATGTGGTTTTCCTATTAATAGTTTTGAAAAGTATTCTAATTTACTAAAAGAAAGAGGTTTTGAATTTTCTATTATTGATGAAAATTCTTCTATTGTTACTTCTACTTCTAATTACTTAAATAACATAGAAATAGTAAATATGATAAACAAAATTAAAAATATGGATATAAATAAAACTTCACCAATTCAAGCATTTAATATATTGTCTAATTTCAAAAAAATATTAGGAGATAAAAACGAATATGAAAACAAATGATGAAACAATTATTTATCAAAAGTATTTAGATTTAATTTACTATTCCAATGATCTAATTAGAAAATACCCTAAAAGTGAAAGATTTGTTTTAGTAGAAGAAATTAAACGTACTTTATATAGTGGTCTTAGACTTTTAGTTTACGCATTAAAAATTTATAACAAACAAGAAAAATTAAAATATTTGAATGAGTTAGATGCTTGTTTAAAACTTTTACAAGTACATATTAGAATTTCTTTTAAATATAAATATATTTCTATGCAAAATTATTCTACTTGGAGCGATAAGCTTACAGAAGTATGTAAAATGTTAGGTGGGTGGATTTCTTCATGCCTAAAAAAATAAAAAATACATTTTATAAAAATTTAACTTTTGAAAAACTATATTTAGCACATAAAAGAGCGAGAAATCATAAAACCTATAAATCTGATGTTGTAGAATTTGAAATAGATTTAGAACGAAATTTAACACTTTTACTTAATGATATTGCTAATAATACTTATCAAGTCGGAAAATATAAAGAATTTAAAATATATGAACCAAAAGAAAGAATTATACAAGCATTACCCTATAAAGATAGAATAGTACACCAATGGTATGTTGAAGAATTTATTAAACCTTATATATTACCACGTTTTATTAATACTAACTTTGCTTGTTTAGAAAATAAGGGTACTCATAAAGCAGTTGAACAATTACAAAATTATATGAGAATTTTCAAACGAAATTATGGAGATTTTTGGATTTTAAAATGTGATATAAGTAAATTTTTTTACAATATTGATAAGAATATATTATTTGATATTCTATCCAAATATATTGCTGATAAGAAATTA
>CANPFO010000087.1 GCA_947573555.1 uncultured Clostridium sp.
TGAAGTCCAAATAGTGATAACATTCCCATCATACCAGAATTATCAACTTTTTCTTTAAAAGCTACTTGTCCTTCTACTGTAGATAAATTTTTCATTACTGGAAATAGGTATACTGTTATTCCTATAAATAATGTTAAAACTACTGCCATTAATAATATTTTAAATATTTTAATTTTCTTTTTCCTACTCATATAATCCCTTCTTTTTTGTTTGTGTACATTAATAAATTATTTCTTATTAATTCTACTACATTTATTTTAGGAGATTGATATTTCTTCATTCTTCTCACCCATTTCCATTTATATTTCTATCAAATTGCACATCTGTTGCAATAAAGTAAATTCCATATACCAATATAAACATTCCAAGCATAATCCAAATATTCTTAAAAATTTCTTCCATTGTTACTGCTACTGTAAATATTTGACCAACACCTAAAATAACAGGAATGCTAATTATTACTGGCAATACCATTGGAATTGCAAAATAGAAAAGTAGTTGTTTGAATATTGTTCTATTTATCTGTAATTCATCCACTCCTAATTTCCTCAATAATTCATATCTATATTTATATTTTTCTGAATCACTTAATTGTTGTATTGCTAAAAGAGTAGCTGTTGCCATTACAAAAATAAGTGCTACATAAAACGCTAAAAATGACATAATTGTATAAAATGATTTTGTTTGGCTCATTCTTTCACCTTTTGTTTGTACATTTGCAAGTGATATTTCTATATTATAATTTTGTTCTTCTCCATTAATTTCTCCTGCTATTTCTCTCTCTTGCTTTATAATATAATTACTTAATTCTTTATAAAACTTCTCATCTGTCATATTTTCTGTTGTAGCAACAAAATTATAAACAAAGTCCAAATAATAGATTTTATCTGTTCCATCTTCTTGTTCTGTTACAATTGTACTGTTATTATCATTTTTATTTCTTAATCTTTGGTCCTCTTTTTCTATTAATGGTATTAAACTGTCTGGTACTATAATTGCATAATACCAACCATTAAATCCAACTTGTGCAATATTTTCGCTTCTAATTTCTTTTATTTTTACATCTTTTCCTACTATTTTAGTTTTATCGTTTTCTTTAGTATATTTTTCAAGTCCTCCTTTGGCTGTTTTTAAACAATTAATTATAATTTCGTCATCTTGTAAATCTACTTTTTCGTATCCTAATATTTCTCTTAGTTTATTATAAGTTGTTAAACTTAATACACTATCAATTTCTTTATCAATCGCTCCTTTAAATGGTGTTTTTTCAAATGCTGTTGATAATCCTATCCCTTTTATATTATATAACCTATACTCATAGATATCTTTTACTTTTGTATTTTTTTGAATATACTCTTTATATTTTGAAAAGTCTCCATCTGCTGTACTAATCATTATTTCATAGGGATAACCCATTTCAATTTCGTTATTTATCATATTGTTCATAAGTAGTGCTACATTTCCACCAATTAATATAATAGTAAACATTAATGCAATTGTTCCTAAGCTTAAACTCATTGTGTTAATTTTTGAGGTTAAATTTCTATATAAAAACATATTATCTTTTTTATATTTTCTTGATTTATTGTTTAAATATCTTTTTACAATAAAACTTGATATACTAATATAAAATAGATATATTCCTAGTATTAACATTATAATTGCAATAAATATATTTCTACCTTCCATATTACTTGAATTTGAAAATTCATTATTGTTTATTAATACTGCTCCTACTAAAAGTACAATTGATACAACAAAAAGTATAATATTTCCTTTTGCATTTTTTATGATATTATTTTCATTTTTCTTGTCTGCATATAATAAATCATATACTTTTGTTTTCTTTATTTTTCTTCTACAATTTAATAATACTAAAGCAAATATTCCAAAAAAATAAATAGCTGTCATTCCTACTGCTTTTATGTTAAAAGATATTTCTATTTGATATGGTTGGTTAAATAAATTCATAATAATAGAAGTGAGTATTTGATATATAAATGTTCCTAAGGCTATTCCTATTATAAATGCTATTCCACCTATCATAATATTTTCTAGTGTAAAAATATTACTGATTGACTTCTTTTCTATTCCTAATATTTGATATGTTCCAAATTCTTTGCTTCTTTTTTCCAGCATAAATCTCATACAATAATTTATTAGCCATGCCATAACTAAAACAATAAGTATACTAATTCCTGATATTGCTTTTGAAAAAGATGCCATATAGGATGATAATTCACTTATATCATTTGATGTAGCAATTGAATTAAAGCTAAACATTAAAGCAACAGATATAATGACTGTTATAAAATAGATACAATAATCTTTTGCTTGTCTTTTTGCATTTCTAAAAGATAATTTACCTAACATCTCTTGCATCACCTCCAAGAAGTGCTAACACATCTAATATTTCATTGTAAAAATCTTTTCTTTGTTTTTCTCCTTTTTCTATTTTGTTAAAGATTTTACCATCTTTTAAAAATAGAATCTTTTTTGCATAGCTTGCAGATAATGGATCATGTGTTACCATTAAAATAGTTGCTTTCATTTTATTATTCATATCTTCCATTATTTCTAGTAATTGTCTTGCTGCCTTACTATCTAAACTTCCTGTTGGTTCATCTGCAAGTATTATTTTAGGATTATTTACAATGGCTCTAGCTGAAGCACATCTTTGTTTTTGTCCTCCTGATACTTGATATGGATACTTGTTTAAAATTTCTTCTATTCCTAATTTTCTTGCTATTTCTAATGTTTTTTTGTCTATTTCTTTTTCTGGTATTTTGTTAATTGTTAAGATTAAGGCTATATTTTCTTCTATTGTTAAAGTATCTAATAAGTTAAAATCTTGAAATATAAATCCTAAGTTTTCCCTTCTAAATTTTGCAATATTTTCTTCTTTTATTTCTGTTATATCTTGATTTTCTAAATAAATATGACCTGAACTTACTGTGTCTATTGTAGATATGCAATTTAAAAGTGTTGTTTTTCCACTTCCACTTGCTCCCATGATTCCTATAAATTCTCCTTCTTCTACATCAAAACTAATTCCATCTATTGCTTTTGTTATATTATCTTTGTTTCCATAGTATTTTTGTATTTGTTCTACTTTTAATACTTTTTTCAAAATAATCACTCCTTTA
>CANPFO010000088.1 GCA_947573555.1 uncultured Clostridium sp.
AAAGCAGAAGAAAAACAATCACCAAAACCAGATGAGCAACCAGAACAAGCAAAAGTAGAAGAAAAACAATCACCAAAACCAGCTGAACAACCAGAACAAGCAAAAGTAGAAGAAAAACAATCACCAAAACCAGCTGGACAACCAGAACAAACAAAAACAGAAGAAAAGCAACAACCAAAATCAGAACAAAATAAACCACTTACTAAAGAACAAATAATTGCAAAAAGAAGGGCCAATACAGATAAGCATGACATAATTGTTGAATATAGTGCTAAAGACAATACATATGCAGTAGGAAATCCTAAAACTAAATTTCTTTTAGAAGTTAATAGAAATGATTTGTATTCTAAGAAAGATTTTGCCGCAAAGGTTGCGCAAGTTAATAAAGAAGTAACTGATTTAGATAATGTTGACACTAATATATTACAAGCTTTAGGAAAATATGATAAAGAAAATGATACCTTGAAAGCTAAAGATTATTATACTGTATTAACTAAAAACACAGAAAATAATAAAGCTATAAAAGACAATATGAGTAATAAGAAAATTACAATATGCTATGATTTAAGAGGATTATATGACAAAGTTGTAATAGATGGAGTTAAGGTTAATAAATTCAGCGCTAAAGAAAGAATGATGATATTAGAAGATGCAAATAATGCCAAAAAACTTGGTGTGGCATATGTAAGAAAAGGTACAAAAGTTAGAATTAGAGAAATGTTAGAAAAATTTAGATACAAAATGACATTAAATAAAATGCTATATGTAGGTGATGAAACAGAGAAAAAGGAATCTAAAGAAAGTGATAAAGATTTTAAAAATATTGAGAAAAATCTAGATAAAGAAATAGATAAGATGTTTAAAAAGGAAAGCAAAAAACAAAAAAGAAGACTAAAAAATAAACCTAGCAAGGAATCTATGAACAAAAAAGGTAAATTTGCTAAGATGAGAGATAGAATAGCTAGAAAAGCATATGCATTTGCTGATAAAATAAAAGTTAGCGATGATATTCAAAGTAAATTAAGTCAAGTAGCTAAGGATGCATCTCAAGAACAACAAGTTCCTGAAAGAATAGAAAATTCAGAAAATTATAGAGGAGAATCAAAATAATACAAAGAAAAACTTGGAAAAATTCCAAGTTTTTCTTGACTTATAGGGGTAAAAATGATAAAATATAAGCTGTTATATTATGTTGCACATAGTGTGCGATTTAACAGTAAATTATATTTTAGGAGGTGAAATTTAAGTGCCAACAATTAATCAATTAGTAAGAAAAGGAAGAAAAACAGGAGTAACAAAATCAACTGCACCAGCTCTTCAACATGGATGGAACTCAAAAAATAAAAGATTAACAGATAGTAGAGCTCCACAAAAAAGAGGTGTTTGTACAGTAGTAAAAACAGTTACACCTAAGAAACCAAACTCAGCTCTAAGAAAAGTAGCCAGAGTTAGACTTTCAAATGGTTATGAAGTTACATCTTATATACCAGGTATAGGACATAACTTACAAGAACATAGTGTTGTATTAATAAGAGGTGGTAGGGTAAAAGACCTTCCAGGTGTTAGATACCATATTATAAGAGGAACATTAGATACAGCAGGTGTTAAAGATAGAATGCAAGCTCGTTCTAAGTATGGAGCTAAACGTCCAAAAAAATAGGCAAGAACAAATGAGAAACGGCATCTTGCATTGTCAAGCGTCGTAAAAATCTTTTTAATATATAAAATAATATCTCAAAGATTTTTACTTGGCTTTTCTAGCAATATACCATTTTTGCTTTGTTTTAAACTATGATTAGTTTTAGCAAAATATTAAATTTGAAAATAGTGCTTGTAATACTTACTAAATTTGGATGAGCTTGATGAAGGTACTTAAATTTAGAATATATTATAATGCACTGTGCGGATAGGAAATACCTATCAGAGTACCTAAGATACTTTATATAAGGTATCTAAACAAGGAGGAACAATAAATTGTATCCCCTTACAAAAATTAAAGGAGGGAAGAATAGTGCCAAGAAAAGGATTTATAGCAAAAAGAGATGTTTTACCAGATCCAATATATAACAGCAAAACTGTTACAAAATTAGTAAATAATATAATGTTAGATGGTAAAAAATCAGTTGCTCAAAAAATAGTATATGATGCATTTGATATCATAAAAGAAAAAGAAGGAAAAAATCCATTAGAAGTTTTTGAAGCAGCTTTAGAAAATATAATGCCAGTTCTTGAAGTTAAAGCAAGAAGAGTTGGTGGAGCTACTTATCAAGTTCCATTAGAAATTAGACCAGAAAGAAGACAAACTTTAGGATTGAGATGGTTAGTAACTTATGCTAGAAACAGACATGAAAAAACAATGGCTGAAAAATTAGCAGGAGAAATTATGGATGCAGTTGCTGGAAATGGTGGAGCATTCAAGAAAAAAGAAGATACACATAGAATGGCCGAAGCTAATAAGGCTTTTGCTCATTACAAATGGTAAAAATTTTGATTAAAAGCAACAATCTGCACAATTTTGTTGCTAATGTAAACTTCGACGTACCATCGTACGCCTTCAGCTTACATTAACTTCCAAAATTGCACATATTATCACTTTTAATCAAAATTTATAGAATTGATTAAGAACAACAATCTGCACAATTTTGTTGCTAATGTAAACTTCGACGTACCATCGTACGCC
>CANPFO010000089.1 GCA_947573555.1 uncultured Clostridium sp.
TTCCATAGTATTTCTCTATGTTTTTTACCTCTAATACTTTTTCCATAATAAAAAAACTCCTTTCAATGTTTACAATCTCACTGTCGTTCGATTGCATAAGTTATCTGTAACTCGCTTCTCTCGAACAGCTAACTTAATTATAACTCCACTTTAGTCATTGTTCCTATCGATTTTCCTTACACAAATATTACATTTTCGTAAGATTTCTTTCTTATAAAACAACTATCCTGTAAATATAACAAGATAGCAATTTTATTTTATATCTATATAACTACTTTTTGGAAATACTAATCGTATTTCTGTTCCTTCATCTTGAACTGAATTTAACTCTATTGCTATTCCTAATTTATTGCATAGGTTTTTACATAGATACAATCCAATCCCTGTAGATTTTTTACCTATCAACCTTCCATTTGTTCCTGTAAAGCCTTTTTCAAATACTCTTGTAATTTCTCCCTTTTTTATTCCTATTCCATTATCTTTAATATACAGTATCACATTTTCTTTTCCTTGTTTTGCATATATTTCAATCTCTAAATTTTTATCTTGCTTTTTATACTTAATACTATTTTGAATTATTTGATTTAATATGAATATGATCCACTTATTATCTGTATTTACTTCTAAATCTAAATCGTGAACATTAACAGATATTCTTTCATGTATTAAAACATTTTTATTCTTCTTTATACTCTCATTTACAATGTCTTTTAAATTAACTTTTTTTATATAATAATCTTTTTCTACTGTGTTACTTCTTGCATAATATAAAGCCTGTTCTATGTAGTTTTCTACTTTGTCTAATTCTTCATCTATACTTTTTGTAACTTCATTTTTATTATTTTCCACTATCATTTTACCGGCTAGCTATCGGTATTTTTATCTCATGAATCCATAATTCAATGTAATCTTTATAATCTTCTTGTTTATACTTATATAAATTTACATTTTCAACCATTGACTTATTAATTTGTTTTAATAAGTCTTTTAATATTTTACCTTCTGTAAAACTTGGTTCTTTTATAATCTCACTAATTAAATATTTGTCATCTAAGTTATTTAAAGTATCTTCTAAATCTTTATAAAATCTTAGCTTCATAAAATATTCTATGGAAAGTCCTATTATGTATAAAAATATTATAGTAACTGGAATATATATTTTTATGAAATTTACAAATGAGTATGGAATTAAAAATATTTCTATAGTAGCGATTCCAAATAATAGTAAGACAGTCAAAAGTATTTTATCTTTTATAAAACTTTTAAAATTCATATCAGTTCTCTCCCTTTAATATATAGCCTTGTCCTCTTTTTGTTTCAATTATATCTTTTAGTCCTAATTCTTCTAGTTTACTTCTTAATCTAGTAATATTAACACTTAAAGTATTATCATCAATAAAACTTTCATTTTCCCATAAACAGTCCATTATATCTTCTCTTGAAACGATTTTTTCTCTATTTTCAATTAAATATTTTAAAATTTTATATTCATTTTTAGTTAAATCAATAATTTTATCATCTTTTATTATTGTACTATTTGATATATTTAAAATAAAATCTTTTGCATCAATTTTATTTTTAGGTTCACTATTACTATTTGTTCTTCTTAATAGCGAATTTACTTTTGCAAGTAGTATATGGATATTAAATGGCTTTGTAATATAATGATCTGCTCCATAATTTATTGAAACCAGCTCATCTAATTCATTATCTCTACTTGTGACAGCAATAATTCCCATATCAGATTGTTTTCTAATCTCTTTGCAAATATATTCTCCATCTACTCCTGGCAAATTTATATCTAATAAAATAAGATTTGGATTTATTTCTAAAATATCATGTATAGTATTGTCAAATTTTTTTAAACATTCTGCTTGATAGCCTTGATGGCTTAAAAATATTTCTAATTCATTTCTTAATTTTTCATCATCTTCAACGATTAATATCTTCTGCATTTTATTATACCTCCAAAATCATTATAGCATACTTTTTATGAAAATAAACCTTACATTTCTGTAAGGTTACTGTATAAAGTGTTAGAAGTTTATTTAATACTATTTATTACATCTTTTGTGATTTTATCTTTGTCAAACTTGTTTATAATTAATACAACTATTGCTACCAATATTAGTATTGCTACATATAGCATAATGCTCATTTTCCAATCTCCAATAGCAAGCCTATCTCCTGCTAATGTGGAAGTAATAACAGATGGAAATCTGGCAAATGTTGAAATTAAAATGAACTTTATTGGCTTTATTGGTAATAATCCTGCGACATATACTAACAAATCTTTTGGTGTACCTGGTATCAAAAATAATACAAGCATTATTAGTTCAATCTTTTTTGGATTCTGAAATAATTTGCTGTTCTCTATTTTAGAAACTTTCTTTTCATCACAAAAATTGTATACAAATTTTCTTCCAAATTTTCTAACTAACAAATATATTGTTATTGATATAATAGCAGCTGACACCATAATAAATACTGTTCCCCATAGTCCTCCATAACACATTCCTGCCAAAATTTCTATTGGTTCTCCTGGCACTATAATTAAAAATATTTGTGCTATCTGAAGTCCAAATAGTGATAACATTCCCATCATACCAGAATTATCAACTTTTTCTT
>CANPFO010000090.1 GCA_947573555.1 uncultured Clostridium sp.
AATATAAAAAAATTCTCAAAAAAAGTGTCCAAAAACTTGACATAGATCCAATTTGAAGAACTAAAGATTACAAAGGAATTAAATAGTGTTAAGTTTGATCATGCAGGACACGGCTCCAAAATGCTATTTGAAAAAGGTATGATTAGAAAATTTATAGAAGATAGTCAGTATGATAATATAATAAAAAAAGCAATAGAAAATCACAGCAGATTAGAAATTGAAGAGAATTTAGATGAAAGAACTTTATTACATTCTAAAATAATAAGAGATGCAGATAAAATAGACAATTATAGAGTAAAAAAAGATGAAAAAATAGACGCAATATTTCCTAAAAGAGTAAATAAGATAGAAGATATGGAAGAATCAAATTTATCAGACAAAGTGTATAATACTATTTTAGATAAAAAATGTGTTGATATACATGATAGAGTAACTCCATTGGATTTTTGGGTTTGTATATTAGCTTTCACATTTGACTTGAATTTTAATGTATCTTATAAAATAGTAAAAGAAAATGACTATATAAATGTGCTAATAGATAGATTTGAATATAGAGATATAGAAACTAAAAACAGAATGGAAAGAGTAAGGAAAATTATAAATGAATTTATAATGAAAAAAATTCAAAATAAGTGATGTAATGCAAATTTTGAAATTATTTGTTATATAAATATATTTGAAATTAAATAAAAAAAGGAAAATAATATGGAAAATGATTTAACTATTAGAAAATTGCAAGAGTGCATAAAAAACATAGACCACAAAAATAATTCAAATGATAAATATATGTTAAAATTGATGGAAGAAGTAGGAGAACTTGCAGAAGTTATAAGGAAAAACAAAAGAATGGAAAAAGGAGAATCTATAAAAGATACAATAGAGGAAGAACTTCAAGATGTGCTATATTACATAATTTGTTTAGCTAATATAAATAATATAGATTTACAAGAATGTGTATATTTAAAAGAAAAATTAAATTGTAAAAAATATAGAAGAAAAAATATGCTTGAGGAGTAGTTATGGAAAAAATAATAAAGATTGCAACATGGAATGTAGGACAAGATTTACAAAATAAAGAAATTAATAAAAATTCATATGAACATATAAGAAAACAAATAGAAGAAAATAATATAGAAATAATTGCATTTCAAGAGGCTATTACAGAATCTAATAAGTTACAATCATTAGCTAATTATATAAGTAAACATACTAAATTAAAATATTTTGAAGAAATCTCATTATCTCCATCAGATATGAACGACAATGATAAAATGGGAGTAGTTATATGTTCAAAATTTAAAATAAATAATAACGAGAAGTATATATTAGAAAATCCAAAACTAATATATAAAAAAACAAATACAATTACATATTGGTCACATGATAAAGGATTTAATATATCTCAAATAGAAGAAATAGATTCAGTTGTCATTGGAGGGCACTGTTTACCATTTCATATATTTGGTGAAAATCCATTAAATTATATAAATATATATAGTAAATTAGAAGATAAAATATTAAAGATAATTGAATCAAATAAAAATCTTATATTGCTAGGTGATTTTAATTATATAGATATATTTGAGTTATTTCCAAACTTAAAAGAAAAGATGAAATGTGTGTATAAAAATGAAAAGACTAGAAAAGATAAACAAATTGATTACATATTAACAACGAATCGGTATAAAACATAACTATTATGAAATAATAGATACACAATTCGACCATAAGTTATGTGTAGCAGAATTAACAATTAAGGATACTTAGAATAAAATACAATTATGTAAAGAAAAACTAAAATTAAAATATGTAAAAGAGCCCCCAACATAATGGGGCTTTTATCATTTTTTTAAATCAGCCAATTTGCTTGACCTATCTTTTTCTTCGAATTCCTTGTAAACTTTCATAAAACTATCAAGAGATAAATCACCAACACGAACTTGGTCATAAATTTCCTGATAAATAGGAACCTGCATAAGTTCATCTCTTAACCTACCATACATTCCATGAATAAGAGGATGGGTTGTTCAGCGGTACCTACCAAATCTTCAGGAGCAAACCATTTACTTCTAAATTCATCATTGCCATAGACCATAAGATTAGCAAACTTGTGCCTATGGTATTCAACTTCAGATTTTACAAATTTACCCCAATCAGAAGTAATATCATATTCATTTGTATGGTCATTAATTCCACGAACCATTAAAACATCTTCAGAAAATCCAGGATATGTCTCACGAATTACATCAATCCGTGTTTCAACCCTAAATGGATTTCTTAAAGTTTTCGATTCTTGAGCAGAACCGACTAAAATTAATGTTCTTTTGCAGAGAGACATACAAGTATCAAATAAAGATACATGTCCAAGCTGCTCATGCCCAAATCTACCACAAACTACACCAAGATCATAAAATTTGTAATTTGTCATACAAGTCCTCCTTAAGACACAAAATGATTATATTAAATATATCTATAAAAAGTATATCAAAAAAATAAAATTATGTCAATTATAGATTTTTTAATCATTGCATAAACTTTTTGTGGGAAACACCACTTCTGATATTTACCCATACATTAT
>CANPFO010000091.1 GCA_947573555.1 uncultured Clostridium sp.
GCGGAAAAAATCGACAAAAAAAGACGAAAAAAATGAGACAGATTTTGACTGTCCCCTTTGTCTTAAACTGCCTCTTGATTTTCTTGCTCTTTATTTTCTGTAATTTCATTTTCTTCTACAACTTCTAAGCTTCCGATTGAAACTTCATAAGCTACTCTATTTTGAACAGTCCCGTCTTCATATTTCTTTTCATACATTCTTGATTGAACTCTTCCTATTATTTTCACTTTAGTTCCAACTTCTAAATTTTGGCAAAATCTAGCATTTCTTCCCCAAGCGATTGCTGGAATATAATCTGATTTGTTATATGCCCTATTTACAGCTAACAATATATCTGCTATTTCCCTTCCAAATGGTGTTTGTCTGTATATAGGTTTTTTACATATATAACCTACTAAAATAACTTCATTAGTTACCATATCTTTTTTTACCATTTCATTCTCTTCATCTTGTTGATTTTCTTCTACTTCAATTACATCTTTAGCAAATACTGTTAATATTAATCTATTCTTTTCATTATCATAACTATTATATGATCTAAATTGTCCTTTTACTAATAAATTCTTTCCTGCTGATAGCATTTCATCTGTTACTAATCTTTCTGAAACTGTTATTGGAATTATATCAGCATTACCACTTAATCTTGATATTTCTAAGTCAAATACATAAAACCTCTCTCCATAAATTTCATGACTAAATCTTTTTTCTCCTGTAACTTTTCCAACTAATGTTAAATAGTTGTTTTCTAAATAATTTGTATCCAAATTTTTTTCCTCCCTTATTTTATCTGTATATTTGTATTTTTATCCTTAAGCATTCTCCTTTTTTACTACATTTATTATTATACATCATTTTTCTGGTTTTGTCTACATAAAAAGTTAATTTTATTCAAATAATGTAGATTTTTCCTATATTTCTTTAATTATTTTTATTTAAATTATATGCTTTATGGAAATTTTTATACCTTTTTACAATTTTTTTCGAAGTTTATTTACATTAAGAAAATTTATAATTTAACTTGAGCTCCTGATGAATCTATTTTATAATTATCTTTATATATCAAATCTGAAACTGGAACAACATCAAAGCCTTTTTGTTTTATATTTTTCAGCAACATATCTAAAGAATTTGCAGTATTCTTCGTTCCATTATGTGTTAAAATTATATCTCCTGAAGATAACTTAGTGTTTATTCTATTCCACATTTCATCACCTGTTAATCCATTATAGTCTAGTGTATCTAAACTCCACTGAATTGTATAATATCCTTTATCATTTGCAGCTTTTATAACTGTATTATTATATTCTCCATATGGTGCTCTATATAAATTAGTCCTTTTTCCTATTATCTTTTCTATTTTATTATTACTTAATTCTATTTCTTCAATATTTTTTTCATAGCTCAAATTATTTACATGTGGATGAGTATTACTATGACTTCCGTATTTCATGACCTGCATCACTTATTTTTTTAACATACTCTGGAAATTTGTCAATCCAATCTCCTACCATAAAAAACGTTATTTTCACATTATTCTGTCCTAGCACATCTAATATTTTATCTATATCATCAGCATTCCAAGCACAGTTCATTGTTAAAGCAACTTTTTTATATTCAGTTTTCACCTTATATATTGGTAATAATTTTCCAGTTGTTGCTGATGTTTCTATTGCACCACCATATATAGAATTTATATTGCTAGCTGCATAAAATAGTACTATAACTGTTAATATTGATACTAAATACGTATATATTTTTTCTTTACTAAATACTAAAAACATAAAATCACCTAAAACATATATATGTTATAATTCATAAATTATACCTTAGAAAATAAAAAATTGCATAATATCTCCTAATAATATAAAAAATAGACAGCTACATTAACTTTGTATTGTCTATTTCTTAATTTACCTATTTCCAATTTCAGAATCATCTAGTTTTTTTTTACTAAATTCACTATGTAATTGTGTTATTTGTGAGAAAACTTCTCTTTCTTCTGATGCTACGTCTTTTCTATTTAATAAATTAACTAAGTTACTAATTCTATTTTCAAAATCTTGATTAGCAAACTTCTCATCCTCGTTTCTTCCTCCTAAAACTGCATACTTAGCATTTGGGAATCTTCCCATTGCTTGATCTATACTATCATAAATCTTTACAGGTTTATTTGGAGCCATTCCTCTTCTATATACTTCACAAGACGCTACAATTCCAGACTTTTCTATAACATCTATTGTATTAGGCATTTCATTATAAGTTTCATAAAAATGGTCTAATGTTACTAATCTTCCCCAACCTCTTGTATCAACTTGATATTCATATCTTTCTAATAGAGAGATTAAACAATTTAATTCATTTACAGCCATTCCTCTTACTATAACTCTATATTTCTTCATTTTCTCTTTTATAGTCTCTAATATCCTAGCGTTTCTTCCTGTACCTTCAAATATAACATTATACCCTTCTCTTAAAGCTGTATCAAATAAATCACTAGTCCATGTGGATCTATGTCAAGTTTTTGGACACTTTTTTTGAGAATTTTTTTATATTTT